>CAYWMZ010000264.1:0-4208 GCA_964459485.1 uncultured Desulfocapsa sp.
ATGGCTTCATCTAGCAAACCAAGCTGCACATAAACATCCCCCATTCCGCTATAGGCCTTGGCCATAGCAGGATCAAGGCGTGCCGCTGTCTGGTAATAGCCCAGGGCCTTCTCATACTGCCGAAACCGTTCCAGGCTCAGCCCATATTTATAGTTAATGATGGGATCGTTGGGACATTTCAGGATGGCGGCGGCAACCAGTTTTCGCCTCTTTTGCGGGTTATGTTCCTGCTTAAATGCCTGGTGGACAGCCTCACAATCGGCAGCAACGCAGGGACTCCCCAGCCCCAGAACAAGGGTTATAATCAATAAAAACTGCACACATCCAGGCACCATTCTTCCACGGGAAGAATTTAACTCATTCACTCTTTTTTCCTTCATTTACGGTTAAACATACTCCATCAATTGCCTACATGTTCATAATATATTAGACCAGCAATCCGGAGTATTCAACCGATAAATAGAGAAAATAGTAGCAGAACCCCCTAAAATCCAAGCTCTTTTAAAAACCGTTCATCTTTTGACCAGTTCTTCTTCACCTTGACCCAGAGCTTTAACAAAACCTTCTGGCCCAGCATCTTCTCAATATCTTTACGAGCTGCAATACCGATACTTTTCAATTTCTTGCCGCCCTTGCCAATAACTATCCCCTTTTGTGAGCCACGCTCTAAAATAATGCTGGCATGAATGGTGGTGAGATGCTTTTTTTCGTCATCCTGAAAGGATTCAATGGTCACGGCGCAGGAATAGGGGATCTCCTGGCCGGTGAGCAGAAAGACCTTCTCCCGTACAATCTCAGCTGCCAGAAATCGTTCACTGGCATCCGTTGGAATATCTTCGGGGAAATATTTAGGGCCAAGGGGCAGAAGAGTCACAATCTCTGTGACAAGATCGTCAGTCCCATCTCCGCTGAGGGCCGAGACCGGAGTCACACAGTGAAAGGGATACAGTTCAGAATACCGCTGAATCATGGGAAGCAGACTTTCTTTTTCCAGAAGATCAACCTTATTGAGCACGAGGATCACAGGAGAGGCCACCCCGTCCATCTGCTCCATAAGTGCCAGATCCTGTTCCCGTTCAACTTTTTCAGGGAGAGGCAGGGAGACATCTATCATGTACAGGATGAGATCAACTTCTTTGAGGCTCTCCATGGCAATGCGCACCATTTCACGGTTCAAAGGCTGACGTGCCTTATGAAGCCCCGGGGTATCCAAGAGGACAATCTGATAACCATCTCCATTGACCACCCCAAGAATTTTATTCCTGGTGGTCTGGGGTTTATGGCTGACAATGGATATCTTCTGACCAAGAAGGTTGTTCATCAAGGTCGATTTCCCGGCATTTGGCGGTCCTACAATGGCCACCATCCCAGATCGGATATTGTCATTCAAATAGTCATTTAAATCTATCAATTTTTCATTCCTCTTTTTCGCATAAATTTATTTTTTAAAGTGCTCAAATTTCAAATCCACACTATAGTAAGGTATTTAGAGTCAAGTATACTGTTATAGCAAAATTTCATTAAAACATCTTGTTTTTCAGTCCTCCAACCACTTCCTCATGGCAACACAAAGGCGATACGCGTGACAACAACAGGCAAACTCATAGAATATCTGGACGGTGGCAAATTTCTCTGTGGGTACGTTACAGGCGGCCAAGCCAAACGCTTACGTCTTATCAACCAGAATGGAAGGGAGATGAATCTCCCTATTTCCCGTGTGGTACACATCTCCGAAAAGACCCACACCGTAGATCTTGCCCGTGAAGAACTGACCCGCCAGCTCCAGGACACCGCCAAAACCCGTAAAGGACTCATGGAGAGCATCAACCTCTCCGAGATCTGGGAGCTCACCTCAGAAGAACCTTCCAATAGCTTTACGCCCGAATTTCTGGCAGAACTCAGCTTCGGTAAAGATGCCAACGATGATATTATTGCGGCCTTCCTGCGCAGCGTCTTTGAAGACAGGCTCTTCTTTAAATACAAGGAAGGAAAAATCCTGGCCCACAGTGCCGAACAGATTGAACAGCTCCAACACCAGCGTGACAAAGAGCTGAAGCTTCAGACCCTGGTTCAAAAGGGGGCGGAGTTTCTACAGCAGATCCAGAATGGCCCCAGGAAAGATCTGGCAGCCAATGAAGATGGTGAAGAATGTCTGCGCATCATCCATGATTTTTACGTTTCCGGCGGTGACTCAAAAGAGGCCGACATTGCCAGACAGATACTCAAGGCCGGAGGCTTTAACAGGCCTCACGACTCCTTCCACCTCCTGGTCAAGGCCGGGGTATGGGATGCCAATGAGAATATTCCCCTGCTTCGCCACGACATTCCGGTGGTCTTCCCTCTGCTTGGTATCCAACAGGCCGAGATGCTCCTCCAGCAGGGATCTGACAAGTTATTTCAGGATCCGGCCAGAAAGGATTTCACCCACCTCAAGCCCATGACCATCGACGGGCCTACCACCCTCGATTTTGATGATGCCCTGAGCGTAGAAGTTCAGGACGATAACTATCTGGTGGGTATCCATATCTCAGATGTTGCCCACTACGTCCGCCCGGAAGACCCTCTGTTCCTGGAGGCTATGCAACGCGGCACCTCCATCTACTTTCCTGAAGGACAGATCCCCATGCTGCCCAGGCATCTCTCACAGGGGATATGCAGCCTGATCCAGGGAGAGATACGGGCCGCACTAAGCTTTATGATTCTGCTCTCAAAGGATGCCGAAGTCCTGAGGGTTCGCATCTTCCCCTCTATTATTAAGGTGGCCAGACGTCTCACCTATGATGAAGCGGACACCATGATCGAGAATGATCCGGAGCTGGCAATCCTGAACGATATGCGCCGAAAACTGCGCAATAAACGGCTGGATGCCGGAGCCCTGCTCCTGCCCTTTCCCGATGTCAACATCCATATCCATGACGGTTCCAAGGTACAGGTTAGTCTTGCCGACACTGACACCCCATCCCGTACCCTGGTTTCCGAGATGATGATCCTGGCCAATACCCAGGCAGCACGATATGTGGCAGACCGCATGGCACCCGGTCTCTTCAGGGCCCAGAAGCCGCCCAAAAAACGGGTGGTACACGGTCTCGACAATGACCTCTTCCTCAACTCCAAACAGAGAAAGATGCTGTCCCGTGGAGAACTGCTCACCGACGCCCAGCCTCACAGCGGACTCGGTGTCACCCAGTACACTACCATCACCTCTCCTATCCGGCGACTTCTGGATCTGGTGATGCAGCATCAGATCCATTCTCTTGTGAGGCGGGAAGAACTCCGGTTCACCGAAGAGATGTGCAAAGACTTCACATCCGTTATCGGCCGCACCTTGGCCCGTGCTAACAATGTGCGGCAGCAGCGGCATCGCTACTGGCTCCTCAAGTATCTTGAGGCCAGAAAGGAAACACCCCTTAAGGCCCTGGTTCTGGACTCTGGCCCGAAACGAACCTTTCTTATCCTCACCGATATTCTCTTAAATATCGACATGCCCACTCCCACCAGAAATCGCCCGGAACCCGGCCAGCGGGTGATGGTAAAGGTCCTTCGGGTGGATGCACTGGATAATACCCTGCGCTTTGAGTGGTAGTACGGGAGAGGCGTTCAATGATAAATACCAATGACCTCTGGGAACAGCTTGGAGACATGGAAGAAGATGATATCCCCCACGTTCTGACAAAACTCTTTACTCTCTACGAAGATCGCCTCCAAAACGATCCACAAGACGAATCCGCCAGGCACTTCTTCAAGCATCTTTCCCAAACCCTGAAGCAGGTGGGCGACTGCAACCTCAATCGTCGCTGAGCCCACTAGAACACGAATTAAAGAGCGGCTTTACGCACCTGTCTCAGCCAAAGACATCAGCCTCAGCAAACGAACTGCCCTTGGCATCTTTGTCAGAGAGGATGGGTGCCCCTTCAATTGGCCACTGCACGTCAATCTCAGGATCATTCCAGGCGATACAACGTTCATACTGCGGGGCATAAAAATCGGTGGTCCGATACAAAAACTCGGCCACATCAGAGAGCACCAGAAACCCGTGTCCAAAACCCTCAGGCACCCACAAACTCCTCTTGTTTTCAGCACTCAAATGCTCACCCACCCACTGCCCAAACGTGGCAGATCCTTTTCTGAGATCAACGGCCACATCAAAGACTTCACCCACAACAACCCGTACCAGTTTCCCCTGGGACTGCTGGATCTGATAATGGATA
>CAYWMZ010000265.1:0-4180 GCA_964459485.1 uncultured Desulfocapsa sp.
ACTGAGTTTTGGCCTTGGGGAATGACGGAGTTACTACCTAGGCAGCAGCAAAAGGACGGCAGACCAGGTCGAAGTTGTTGTTGCTGAGTTCAACAATTCACGTCTTGCCTCCGAAGACTGGGACTGGACTGGATTTGATGAGCAGATGCTGGAACTCTTTCACATTAGTCCGAACTGGACTGACGCAGATCGTAGCGGGATGGATAAGGAGAGCTTTCGTGACAAGATTACTTCCATGGTTAAGGCACAGTATACTGAACAGGAGACCCATAACGGCAGCGAAACCCAACGGCATCTTGAACGTATTATTCTCCTTCAGATGGTGGATACCCATTGGAAGGATCATCTGCTCTCCATGGATCATCTCAAACAGGGAATTGGTCTGCGTGGCTATGGCCAGAAAAACCCCCTGGATGAGTATAAAAAAGAGGGATTTGATCTTTTCCTGCGCATGGTTGCGACCGTAAAACAGCAGACCGTGGCGACGCTTATGCAAGTACGGGTGGTGCAGGAAGATGATGTGGAACGCTTGGAAGCTGAACGGCGACAGCGTCAGGAACAGGCGCGGGCCCAGGCAAAACTCAATAAAGGTGCGGCGGGTGAAGCTGTAGCTGTTGCAAAACCAGAGAGGCGGGAAGGGGAAAAAATCGGTCGGAATGCTGCCTGTCCCTGTGGATCCGGGAAAAAGTATAAAAAATGTTGTGGTAAGCCTGCCTGATTAACGGCGTATCGCCAAACACCATAAAAAAAAGGTCTTGGAGGAATACTCCAAGACCTTTTTTTTCTGATTACCATCGAAACTCAGCTTTGCTAAACCGGAGCTATTCCGTGTCCATTATATGGGACGCCATAAACCCATCCGTGGGGGCTCTGCTACGGCCGTCCAGGCCGCAGATGCCCAAATAATGGACACGAAACAGCTCCTTCCCAAAAGTGGCTAAGCTGAGGATTAGTGGTAATCAGATTTTTTTTAAGGTCGTAAATAACCGTTTTTAGCTAACCATGGAGTTTTGAGGGGTTCATGATGTTCTGCTCCATATGGTGTAGTTCATCAATCCCTGAGATGATAATTTCAGGGTCGCATGCCAGATCTTTGTCGGGGAGCTTGTCTGCGTACTCCATATTAGCGAGCAGGTACTTTATGCAGTTGATTCTGGCCTTCTTTTTGACATCTGAACGAATAATAGTCCAAGGGGAGATGGTTCTGTTGGTCTCAGAGAGCATCTGAAATTTTCGTACCGAGTACTGATCCCAATATTTTTGGGCAAGATTATCTACGGGTGAGAGCTTATACTGTTTTAATGGATCGGTTTTTCGAGAATCAAATCGCTCCTTCTGGACATTCTTAGAGACGGAGAAGTAGAATTTAAAGAGTTTAATTCCGTCTTTTACCAGAAGTTCTTCCAGCATGGGCACATCTTTTAAAAAACGTTTGTTCTGCGCATCACTGCAAAAGCCCATAACAGGCTCCACCATGGCCCGATTATACCAGCTGCGATCAAAGAGTACGATCTCTCCTGCTGCCGGAAGGTGCGGCGTGTATCGTTGGAAGTACCACTGGGTACTTTCTGTTTCATTGGGTTTGGTCAGGGCCGTTACCCGGGTGTTTCTGGGGTTAAGGTTGGCGGTGATTCGTTTTATGGTACCGCCTTTGCCAGCAGCATCCCGGCCTTCAAATATGGCAAGTACCCGATCTCCACTGGCCTGCATGTGTTTCTGGAGCTTCATTAGCTCTATTTGAAGGAGTTTCAACTCATCTTCGTAGTCCAGATGCCACTCTTTGACATAGATCGCTCTCTTTCCCTTGCCAGCCTTTCTGTTTTTGTTACGACTTGCGGTACCTTCCAGAAGTTTGCGTTTTTTATGGCAGATTTGTTTCGCATCCTGTTTTTTTTTCTTTTTCTCAGACATGTAATTCTCCTTAGCCTAAAGGGGTTCCATATTGTTTCTTCTGTTTTTTCATGATTTTCAATTCACGACTTCCGGGAATAACAACCTCTGGGTCAATGCTAAAATCCAGGCTTCTGCTTCGCCCCCTATATTTCATGGAGTTGAGGATAAGTTTCATGGTTTCACGACGGGCCAGATGTTTGTCATCTGATCGAACTATCCACCATTTAGAGTCTTTGGTATGGGTTTTTTGGAGCAGTACTTTTTTCTTGTCGGTGAATTCATCCCATAGATCCTGAGCCTGGAGATCTACTTCACTGAGCTTCCACTGCCGCAAAGGATCATTTTTTCTGCGGTCAAAACGACGGGCCTGTTCCTCTTTTGAGACGGAGAAGTAGAGCTTGAGCAGAATAGTTCTGCCGGCATCGAGGATAAAATTCTGTTCGTAGGATGTCACTTTTTTGAGAAAACGACGATACTGGGCCACGGTGCAAAAGCCCATAATGGGCTCAACCATGGCACGGTTGTACCAGCTTCTGTCAAACATGACAATTTCGCCGGCACTGGGAAAGCGTTCTATGTAGCGCTTCATGTGGAGCTCGGTTTTCTGGGTATCTGTTGGTTTACCAAGGGCCTCAACACGATAGCGTTTTTCATTCATATATCTGGCTATACGGCGTATGGTTCCACCCTTGCCGGAGGCATCGCGGCCATCAAAAAGGATAATCATCTTTTTGCCGGTCTTTTCAAGATGGGACTGCATCTTGATTAATTCTGCCTGAAAGGGTTTGAGCTCTTCTGAGTTATAATATTTGAGCAGAGCAGCCTCAACAATCTCTTCTTTGTGTTTGTCTTTTAAGATGGAGAGTATTTTACGACTTTTCTCATCCGGGGGCTGGGTGTGAAATTCCTTGTCAAGTTTATGGACAAGTTTGCGGATGGTGGCGGTACTGCCAATGGGTTCAATATCTGGGATGTTTTTCTTTTTTGGCGGGGTCATGGGGATGCTTACCTGTGAAAAGTTTATCTTATAGGTAAGCGTATCAGCTCATCTGAGTAACATCAACTATTAATTGAGTTTTCTTCCTAAGAGGAACATCTCTTGATAGATAGGAGGTAGTTGCTGATTCTTAAGGGCTTTAATGGTTTTCTGTATATCCCAGGGGATACGGTAGAAAAGGGTAGTAACGGCCATTTTGGTGATTTCAAGGACTGCGCAGGATGCCTCAGGATTGCCATCAAACATACGGCCCACACTGCCGGGATTGATAAAGTCGATACCGTTAATGGTTTTATGAAAAGGAGTATGAGAGTGGCCACAGAGAATAATATCATGGGGTGAGGAGGCGGCCAGTTCAACAAATCGACTTTTGGGGGTATGAGGGAAGAGGAATTCATCGGGGTCTGCGGGGCTGCCGTGGCAGAGGAGGATTGATTTACCAGCTCCTGCAATAACCCTTGATTTTTTCAGGGACAGGATATGATGTTTAGATGACGTGCTGAGTTGTGCTGCGGTCCAGGTGTACATGATGCGTTTTTCAAACTTTTTGGGCTTAATAAAGTTCTTTCCCTTGAGCAGTTTTTTTATTTTTCTATCGGTATTACCAACGATGGATACGACGTCGTGTTTGGCAAGCCATTGTAATGTTTCGTTGGGGAAGGGGGCGTATACAAGGGAATCTCCACAGTTACAGATGAAATCAAATGTATCTAAAGAATGAGCAAAATAGTTTGCAATAGCATGGAGTGCCGGAAAGTTTGCATGGATATCTGAAAGGAGGAGGATTTTCATGGAGTTGTTATAGCAGGGGGCCAATGATGAGGGAGGCGCTCTGGAAGAAGCGTTCTTTTTTGGACCGCAGGGAGAGTTCTTCCAAGGTAAGGGGTCGGGAGTCATCTGCATATCGGTTCTGGATGGCAAGCAGTTCTTTGGTGAACTGCTGATTATAGATAAACAGCGTAATTTCAAAGTTGAGCCAGAGACTGCGCATATCGAGATTTACGGAACCCAAAAGGGCAAAATCATCATCCACGGTGATGGTTTTTGAGTGCAAGAGCCCATCTCCGAAAAGTTTGACTGATATTCCACTGCGGATAAGATCTTCATACCTGGCCCAGCTTGCATGGTGAACCAGTTTTGAGTCATTTTTTTCGGGGACGATGATAGTTACGGCAACTCCACGCAGGGCCGCAGATTTCAGGGCTGTGAGGATAGATTCATCGGGGACAAAATAGGGTGTGGTCAGGCATATTTTTTTACGGGAAGCATAGATGGTGGTAAGGAGTAGAT
>CAYWMZ010000266.1:0-4180 GCA_964459485.1 uncultured Desulfocapsa sp.
CATTAACAACTTTGCTTGTTTCTCAGAAAAGCAAAACCAATTTATGGGAAACTCTGTGGCTGAATGTATTAAACACTGAAGAATTTGAAAGAGCCAATGTCATTGATGGGTTAATATTCCCTTGGCTCTGTGAGTCTCGTCTGTCTGACAAAAAGCAAATTACCATTCCTGGGGATGTTCATGATTTGCAGATGTACTGGGCGATGCCCCGGCGCATTCGTCTTGGAGAAAAACAGGATCGTGGAAGATGTGATCTTTGTGCTGTAGATTCAGATATTTTATTTACAGACTATCGAACCAAAAATTATGGGACAAATTACGAAGGGGCTTGGCTCCATCCTCTCACTCCTTATAATTTTGATCCAAAGAAAATAAAGCCCCCTCTTTCTCTAAAAGGACAGCAAAGCGGCTTGGGGTATCGTCATTGGCTTAGTCTGACTATGCAGGATCGTGGCAATGGTGATAGGAGTGCATTGACTGTTCGTTGTTTTCAAGAAGAACGATCCTTTTCTCTTGGGCCAGAGGAGACTGTCTCACTTTGGTGCTTTGGGTTTGATATGGACAATATGAAGGCAAGGTGTTGGTATGAATGTCATTTCCCGATTCTTGCCCTTCCAAAGGAGCAACAGACATATTTTATTGATTGGGTTGGAGAATTAATTTGGGTGGCTAAGGCCGTTGTTTCTGTTTTGCGTGGCGCAGTAAAAGCGGCCTGGTTTAATCGTCCCAAGGATGCCAAGGGAAATATGGGGATGATTGATGCTCAGTTTTGGGAGGGAACGGAACCAGATTTTTACCTTCTGTTGCATAAATTGGCCGACCTTCCAGCAGAGACAGATATGCCTCCGGCTGTTATTTATCAACACTGGTTTAAAACATTGGAGAAAAATGTATTTCAGATCTTTGAAAGGGCTACTCTTGATTCTGTTCCCGAAGATCTCGATTTAAAGAGAATTGTTTTAGCGAAACAGACTTTAAGAAAGAATTTTTATGGAAATAAGGAAGTTAAGAACCTGAGGATCAGGGCAAGGGAGGAAACAGATCAATGAAAGAATTTTCTTTTTTCAAAAATGATGAAATTGGAGCCTTGCAGCGTTGGCACCGTAACCTGGATGATAATCGAGGAGACAGGGCGAGACTGCGTAGGGGGGAGAGAGCAGAGGATGTGTTGCTCACCAGGGCTTTTTTTCAGTTTCAACAGATAATGCCCAACACATGGCAGGAAAGGACACCGCTTTTCTTTGGTGCTGCAGTGGCAGGATTGTTAAGCCATGTGAAGGCTGACCGACAGAATATCAGTAGGGGGTGGCAACCAAAGGATAAAGAGAAAAAAAAGAGAAAGGCATCCTTTGCTGAACAACTGGCAACCCCGCTGGCGGGGAATAAACCACCTATGAGTGAGTTACGATTTCAGCAATTACAAAAGAGTCGCACCACAGATGATTTTTATCTCAGGACTATTCGAGCTATTCACTTGCTGGATGGCAAGGTAAATATTCTCTCCCTTGCCGACGATATCATCCACTGGCATTGGGAATTTAATCAGCAGAAGGCTAGAAATCCGGCTAATCGTCTAGCCGTTCGTTGGGCCACAGATTATTTCATCGTATTACCCAAGGCGAGTAACAAATAATACTTTTAGAAACAGAATCTACAGATCATAGGAGAATAACAATGAGCCGTTTTATTCAAGTCCATTTATTAACCTCATATCCCCCCGCTAACCTGAATCGTGATGATATGGGAAGCCCAAAAACTGCCCGAATGGGTGGCTATGACCGTCTTCGGGTATCCTCGCAGTGCTTGAAGCGTACATGGCGAACTTCAGATATCTTTGAACAATTGATGAAAGGTAATATTGGTACCAGAACCAAGGAGATGGGTGTAAAAGTTTATGCAAAATTCATTGATCTTGGTGTGAAACCCAAGAATGCCTTGGCATGGACAAAAGAAATTGCGGGGTACTTTGGCAAATTGAAAAGTTTGTCTAAACAGGAAAAAGCGGCCTTGAAAAAATTAGAGGGTGAAGAGCGCCTGAAGGAAGAACTGGTTGAGGTGGAAATTGAACAGCTGGTTTTTTTCGATCACCAGGAAGAAAATGATATTTTTTCCTTGGTTAAAGAAATTGCATCCCGTGAAAATAATGAAGGACCAACTAAAGACGAGCTGAACCTGTTGCGAAAAAAAATGGAGTCAGTGGATATTGCCCTCTTTGGTCGGATGCTGGCCTCAAGCCCTGCTAATAATATTGAGGCCGCCTGTCAGGTGGCCCATGCCGTGAGCGTTCATCCTGTGGTTATTGAGGATGATTATTTTACTGCCGTTGATGACCTTAATAATGGCCAGGATGATATGGGGGCGGCTCATATCGGCGAGACCCGTTTTGCAGCCGGTCTTTTTTATTCCTATATCTGTATTAACCGCGAATTACTGATTGAAAACCTGGGAGGAGATACCGCCCTCGCAACCAAGGCTATTCAGGCCCTGCTTGAGGCGGCAGTTAAGGTAGCACCCACTGGCAAGCAGAACAGTTTTGCCTCTAGGGCCTATGCCTCCTACGTTCTGGTCGAGAAAGGTGATCAACAGCCCCGTTCATTGTCTGTTGCCTATTTAAAACCAATTAATCAGCGGGAAAATGATGATTTTATAAATGATTCAATTGCTGGCCTAGTCAAGCAGAGGGATAGTTTTGATCGGGTCTATGGTGCTTGTGCCGATGATCGTTATGAACTCAATGTTCCGGAAGAACAGGGAACCCTGGCAGGGTTGCTTGAATTTGTCGGTGGTCAATAGGAGGCTGCTATGGATTATTTACTCTTTCGTCTCTATGGTTCCATGGCTAGTTGGGGGGAGATTGCCGTTGGTGAAACCCGGCATTCAGCCACTTACCCCGGCAAGTCTGCAATCCTGGGTTTAGTTGCTGCGGCCTTGGGAATTAAACGAAGTGATATTGCAGGGCAACAGCGACTTCAGCAAGGATACCAGCTGGCAGTGGAAGTCTTTTCTCGGGGGGATTTATTGCGGGATTATCACACCACCCAGGTGCCTGATTCGGTTGGGAAGGTTACCTATCGTACTCGTCGTGATGAATTGTTGCGGGGTAAGTCCCGCTTAGGGACAATTTTGTCCACTCGTGAATATCGCACCGATGCCCTTGCCCTGGTGGCGATAAAGGCATTGCATTCTGCTCCATTTGACCTGACAGAGATCAAAAAACATCTTTTACGACCCCAATTCCATCTTTATCTTGGCCGTAAATCCTGCCCACTGGCTGCTCCATTGCATCCCCAAATCTGTCTTGCTAAAGAGAGCTTTCATGATGCGTTTTTGGCCTATGAGCAGAAACCTCTCCTGTCAACTGGTGCTGAGAATGAAGGGCTATCCAGAGAGGATCGTTTCTGGCTCGGAATTAATCAGATCAAGGAATATTATTGGGAAGGTGAGGCCGAGAATTTTTCGACAAGCCTTGATCTTGGCAAGATGCAGACCAGGGTACGGAATGACCAGCCCTTGTCACGAAATCGCTGGCAGTTTGTACCACGTATGGAACATTACCTTTATCAAGAGGGAGGTGAATAATGTATTTTTCACGTGTTTCTATCCACCCTAATTTTTTTAAAGCTGCTCAGCATGGACAGCTTCCCAGGCAAGATTCCTATGGTGTCCATCAACTTCTTTGGAAACTCTTTAGCAAAGAGAAGAAAAGAACCTTTCTCTATCGGGAGGAAATTGCCCGTGAACAGTTAGGGTGCAGAGCTGGTGTTCGTGGTGAGCCTGTCTATTATCTCGTCTCCGCAACCCAGCCTGTCACTGATAATAGCATCTTTCGAGTGGAAAAAAGGATCTATCAACCCAAACTAGAGGTAGGGGATATCTTACAGTTTGAGTTGCGGGCCAATCCAGTCATTACCCGAAATGGTAAAAAGCATGATGTTGTTATGGATGCCCAGATTAGTTTTTTGAGATCATTAAGTGCTAAATATAACCTGCAACAATACCTGTCTGCAGCACCACAAAAAAAGGATTACAAGAATGTTGTACTCACCCATGGCGGCGCAGAGCTGGATGAGGAATTGACTGATGTTTTACAAAAAGATTTCAGCTATACCGACCGTCTGCATAGACATTTGTCTCTTCGTGACAAATTGGCTTGGACTCTCAAGGCGGTCATTGATCAGGC
>CAYWMZ010000267.1:0-4163 GCA_964459485.1 uncultured Desulfocapsa sp.
GCCGGTCGGGCGATCGGCATCCCGGGCCAGGCGCCCGTTGATCTGATCTTCCAGGGGGCGGGTGACCGTCTCTTCAACGGTGTAGGCATTGGCACCGACATAGTTGGCGGTAACGATGACCGTGGGAGGGGTTACTTCGGGGTATTCCTGGATGGGAAGGATAACCACGCATATAGCACCAGCGATTACGGTTATCAGGGCGATGACCATGGCAAATATGGGGCGTCTGATAAAGAAAATGGATAACATAGTTATTCCCCTGGGGTCATCTTTTGTTGCTTCATAACAGCGAGTACACCTTTACTCTTGGTTACATCTGTTGCTGCAATGGCACGTCCCTCCCTTAGATTCTGGAGCCCTGAAATGATAAGGGTATCACCGCTCTTCAGGCCTTCTCTGACCTGGAGATAAAATCTATTTTCAAAACCACGTGTAATATTTGCTCGTTTCGCCTTACTGTCAGCGTCTAGAATATACACAAAACTCCCCTGTTGGTCTTCTAACACAACACCTGGAGGGATCATGATAAAGTTTGCCTGATCTGTAATAAAGACACTGACATAGACAAAGGTTCCTTCAAGCAGGTCATGGCGGGCATTGCTTACAACGGCGCGCATGGTAATGGTACCTGTCATACGATCCACACGATTATCACCAAAATCGACCTTGCCCGAGTACTCCTCACGTTTGACTATACGGCCTCGGTTATCAGGGATACGAACCTTAGCAGGCATGATATCCACGGATTTATGCTGACGCATGATCTGGAACTCTTCTTCACTGGGATTAAAGTAGGCATACATGGGATCATCAAAAATAATGGTGGTGAGCAAGGTCTGCTCTCCGTAGCCAACAATATTGCCCACATCCACATTTCTCCGGCTGGCCCGCCCGGATTGAGGGGCAAGAACATCGGTATAACTGAGGGTGAGTTCTGCCTCTCTGATTGCAGCCTGGTCTGATTTGAGTTTGGCCCGAAGTTCATCGGCCTTAGCCATATATTGATCCAGAGTGGCTCGAGGGGCCAGATCCTTCTCAACTAGGGGCCGGTAGCGTTGCACATCGGTTTCAGCAAGCCTCAGTGAGGCCCTGTCTTGCTCGAGCAGAGCTCGGGCCTGATCAAGCCTTGCTTGATAAGAGGTCTTTTCGATTACAAACAGCTTTTGCCCTTTTTCAACAAAATCACCATCTGCAAAAAGAACCTGTTCCAGGATGCCTGGAACCCGGGCACGTACTTCAATACGTTTACTGGCCTCAGTCTTTCCGGTATATTCAAGCCAAATGGGGACCTGCTCACTTTGGAGAGTAATGGTCTTCACCTGTAATGGTGGCGGAGGAGGTGGGGGCTGTTGTTGCTCCTCGGTATCGGATGAACAGGCTGCTACGCTAAACAAGAGCAGGAAACATAAGGGGATGAAGTATGATCTACTGGTCATGGAATGCATTCCGATTGGATTAGAGTGGAAAGGAGGCTGGGTACGAGTTATCAGTATGATACCGGGCCTTATGCTTAGTAACTCACCTTGGTAGTCTTGAGTTTACTTTGTTCTGCTACGACTTTACGGAGTTTTTCTGACTGAGGATTGGTGGCAGAATGTCTGATAATGATGTTTCTATGGGACCAGTCCATTTCCGGATCTTGGCCAAAGCTTTGGAAGAGAATTGTGCTCTGATCAACCAGGGCCTGGGTATTAGAATAATCATCTGCTGAAGCAGTATTAATATGGAAACTCAGAATAAAAAGAGAAGCAAAAGCAATGAGCGTTTTAACTACCATTGAATTCTCCATAAAAAAGTGTTTATAAGAGAGATTATTCTTTGCGATTGATTGTGGAAAGTTACAAAATGATAAATAAATTCAATGTCATTATAGTGGTTTCAATTTGACAAAGTCAATTACTTTTAGTTGTAACTGAGAATCTTTTTCATTTAAATGGAGTGTATCATATGGACGTATTGCATGAGCAGGTTCTCCTTGGGATATATAAAGAGTTTGAGTTATGGCAGAATGGGGATCTTGCGTGTAAAAAGGGCTGCTCCACCTGTTGTACCCAGAATGTGATTATTACCGCACTGGAGGGTGAGATGATTCACCGCCATGTCCAGAAAGCGGGAAAGGTGGAATGGTTTTCCTCGAAATTTCAGGAAAAATCTGCAACAAGAAGGCCGGAATACACCACTAATGGATTCGCAGCAAGCTGTCTTGCCGGGGAGGATGTGGAGCCAGAGTCCTATGGAAACTATGATCCCTGTCCCTTCCTTGAAGATGGTGATTGTTCTATCTATGGGGTGCGGCCATTTTCATGCAGGTGTTTTATATCAGCTGAAACATGCAGGCCGGGTGTTCCGGCAAGCATTGGGGAACATTACCTTTCTGCATCGGCAGCGGTAATGCAGATAATTGAACATCTGGGACAGGGGGAATTTATGGGGAATATGCTGGACGTACTCCTGGCCCTGTGTGGCATTCCGGAGAACAGAAAATATTTTGATCTTCTTCCTGCATCCATGTCGGATCAGGGGCTTGCCAATGTGGTAAAGGCCCTGCCCCTTCCTGGCTTTTTGTTATTGGAAGAGGAAATGGAGACGGTCGGACCTCTCCTTGATGCCATCTTTGCCCACCAGATTGAAGGGCGAACTATCGAGAACATATTGAATAATAAGTAGAACTATTCCTCTATTTGGAATAGCGGTGTCGAATACTCACAAAAAACTGTGTCTTGGATCGACCCATAAGGAAACAATGGCAAATTGTGCAAACGTGGAGCTCCTGGCCCCCGCCGGTTCGCTGCAATCATTCTTTGCAGCATTTGAATATGGGGCCGATGCTGTTTTTTGTGGTTTAACCAGTTTTTCGGCCAGAGCTAAGGCCAAAAACTTCAACCTTGAGGAGCTTGAACAACTCGTCTCTTATGCCCATAAGATAGAAAAAAAAATCTATGTGGCCCTAAACACCCTTATTCAAGCGGCTGAACTACAAGAACTTGTGACAGTCCTTGAAGCCATTGAGACCCTTGGCGTGGATGGGCTTATCATTCAGGATCTTGGGTTGTATCGACTTGCCCATACACATTTTCCTAAAATTCCCCTCCATGCCTCCACTCAGATGCTTGTCCATAATCTCGCCGGTGTTCAGATTCTTGAACGTTTAGGCTTTGAACGGGTGGTATTGGCCCGTGAGCTTGGACTTGCAGAAATCTCTCATATTTCAAAGAATTCCCATCTGGAAATAGAGCATTTTGTCCATGGGGCACTCTGCTATTCAATGTCTGGTCACTGTCTCTTCTCCTCTTACATGGATGCTAAAAGTGGCAACAGGGGGCGCTGCGCCCAGCCATGTCGAAGACGCTATCATCTGGGGAAGGAGTCTGGCTTCTATTTTTCCACCAGGGATCTCTCGGCCATAGAGTTGATCCCGGATCTAATCGCAGCAGGAGTTATGAGCCTCAAAATAGAGGGGCGCATGAAGAGTGCCGAGTATGTGGCTGCGGTGGTGGCCGCCTATAGAATTGTACTTGATACCAGGCAAGGAGAGGAACAGAAAGGGATTGACAAGGCCAAAAGGCAACTAGAGGCGGCCATGGGGCGAAAGAGCAGCCCCGGATTTCTTCCCGGCCTTGGAGGTGCTGATATTGTGTTGCCTCAGGTCAAGGGTGGGCTTGGAAAAATTGTGGGCAGGGTGGAACGGGTTCAGAGGGACCGCATATCTTTTCAGACCGGTGAAGTCATTCATGTTGGTGACAGGTTACGGATTCAACCGTCAAATGATAGAGCGGGACAGGGTTTTACGGTGCGGAGCCTCTTCCTTGGCAATAAGGGCTGTAAGGTCGTAGGCAAGAATAGCTTTGTAACCATCCCCCTCCCGCCCCGGACTCCAAAAAACAGGGCCATGAGAATTGGTCTGGAGGATCAGATCTTTAAGGTGGCAACTGGCAAAACCTTCACCCTCAGTGAGGAGGCCTGTAGAAGGAAGTTACGCACAGCAGCAGGGCACACAAACGATGTGTCCCTGTATGTGGAGTGTGATGAGTCCCTGTCTACTATAACCATTAAGGCAAGCGTCCAAGGGCTTCAGTTCCAGAAGACCTATGGGGTGGATATGATCCCTGCCACCAGGACTCCGCTCAGTTACGAGACCTTGCTGAAGGTATTTTCTCACAGCG
>CAYWMZ010000268.1:0-4162 GCA_964459485.1 uncultured Desulfocapsa sp.
CCCTTTATTTCTGCCACGGCAGGGATTTCCGCTATTATCACCATAGAAAAATGCCTTCACTTTGGGGCTATGGAGATAGGATTTCACAACAGCAACGGTCTCATCTGGTGATCCGTCGCAAATAAGCAACAACTCGTAATTTCTGAATGTCTGAGAAAGGATTGACTCAATGGCGATTTTTAGTTCAGAGGTTCGATCATAAATCGGAATTACAACTGAAAAGCAGGGAGTAGCAGCAGCCACTTTACGATTAAGCATGGCAATCCGTATATTCGTGATGTTCTCACGCAACCGCCTCTTTATCTCTCCCCAGAACATATTCCCATCAATCGCTAGGTGTTTTTACCAGGGAGGCAATCTTCCCCCTTCCAATTTTCAAGGCGGTTCCCACCTCCCTAAGGGCAGAAGTTAGCTTCCAGGAGCGACTTTGAAAAACAGATTGAAGGAGTGCGTCACGTTCGGCAAGTTCTTGGGTCAGGTGCGACACATCAGACAAGGCCCGGTCGTAGCAACGTACCCCACCAGCCATCAAGAAATCCCCAATATCTGAGCATCGAACCCTCTCTTCACGAAAGAACCCAAGCAGATGATCATACAAATCTTTCTCTTCCACACTATAGACAACCATCTGTACCTGAAACGTAACTTCCAGCTCAACATACCTTTCCAGACATTCGTCATCAAAAGGAATGTCAAACAAATGGAACAGCTTCCCCAATATATCCTCTACCGTACCCGTGCTAAACAGATCGCTCGTTTCAAACAAAGATATGTTCCTGCTCATTTCACTATAGAGCCCACGGAAGAGCAGGAAACCAAGTTCTAGAGGCTCCTTACTCTCCCACTCCTGATCAATAACACATAACTGCCCGTCCCCATCAACGATGAAGTTCGAAGGAACACAATCATAAAAACAGCCGGGGACTCGGATAGAGCTTTGATTTCCATCGTGGGGAGCCGCCAATTCTTTTTTACGCAACCACTCCACCCAAGGTGTTAAATAATGCCCCAAGTATTCAAGCATTCCCTCCCGATGAGCTTGCAACATCAGGCCCATCCCATAAGGGGTACCTTGCACATAGGTATCATTTACCAACTGCTGCTTAATAATACTGTTATCGACACCATCGCCCCACTCTACCCTGGGATACAAGAGAGCTTTTTCAACCATCACAACATCCCCTTTCACCCTGAATGCTGTCTCAATTAAATGTTGTTTTTTCCGAATACAGCTATACGCCTTGGTTAACCAGGAATCACTAATATCTGATAGGCTCCCTTCTCCTGCAAATGCAAAGACTAGGAAAGAATTGGCAAGATCCTGAGCCACACCATTGTTGGCTGCCAAACTCCAAACCTGAGACTCCTGAAAAAGTGGGACAGTGTCACGGCTATAATCTCTTGCGGGATACTGCCCGAGCAGAGATGCGATATCCAAGTGATTACTGTGAAAGGACTCCTCGCGTACCAGGAGCCGGGGAAGTTTATAATCGGGAAAAGGATAAACAAACTCTGTTCCTAAGAATCCTGCCCCCAGGAGTTTATCCTGTAGCTGTTTTTTTCCAAATGTGCAAAATGTACCGGGTTGATATTGATCATTTATTCCAAAAAATGGCTGGCTGTTATGGTCTTCACCACAACCATTAAAATACTTTAATCCCAGTTGATTCTCCATTGCCACAACCAATATTCCGCCAGTGCTCAAGAGGCGACGGGCATGCTCAATGGCTGCAGTTACAGGGTCGTCCCCTTCAAAAAATGAAGGACTGTATTCCAAAACCCCTATCATAGTAATCAGGTCAAATAGTTCTGGGTGTTCAAAGTCAGTAAAAGAGTCACAACACACGGTGACATTCTGCAAATCACGACAACGGGCTCTGGTTATTTGTGCTCGTCTCATACTCCCATCCAAAGCGATAATCTGGGAATCGGGACACTGTTCCCCCAGCCCTCTGGTAATTGCACCACAACCCGAGCCAATTTCTAAAATCCTTTTGGATTTATGCAGTTGAAAAGAAGAGAGGAGATTTGCCCTTAAGGGAGAGAAATGATATTCACTGGGCCAGTCAACCATCAAACGCTGCAGTTCATCGGATGCAATGGAGACATCTGCCGCCTCACGAACTTGTCTAAGAATACGATTTTCAACTTCATCGCCATCTGAATAGTCAAAGTTGATAACTTCAGAACATGCCCATACATCAGATTTTTGTTTTTTATATTTGTCTGATAACATACAGAAGTTAATGATTCACTAGACTGACTTTTATTGTAGAATCCAGATCAAAGATACCAGCACTTTCTGTATCTGAAACTACCTCAAACGTAATCATATCATAACGCCTATCATAGACCACATATTCACCATTCTCATACCCGGCACAACCAAAAGAAAGTAGATACCCTCCAGGGTTGAGCATCATCCGCTGATCAAATTGGGTCAGGAGAATATCACCCTTTTCAACAGTTAAGATGTCAACGTTTTTGAACAATGTATTGGTACCCGTGAGATCAAAACCTTTCGTATCTTTAATGGTAAATGCCATTATGGGATTTTCCAGCCTTTCATGAAAACGTGTCTTAAACCAGAATCGGTAAGTTTCTCCGTGGACAAAAGAATGTTTCACATCTTTACTTAACGATTCGATACCAACCTGAATGATCTCAGCCTTACCGTTACCGTAACGATTTTCGTCTCGATTTATTGTATATACAAGATCTCGGGCATAGCTAGTGCTACTCGACTGGCATCCCCCCACAGCGTCTGCTCCTATAGCATCGTCATTCCCACTATCATTCTCTTCATCCTGCCCCTCGACATCCAACTTATCATCATCAGTTGAGCGAGGATTCACCGCATTTCGGCTCATCACCAGGCGACGGTTGTACTCATCCACCACAGATTTTGCACCACCGGATTTCACCACACTGCCGTGATCAAGCAAAATCGCATTATTGCAGTACCTGGTAACTAAATCCATGGAATGGGTTACAAAAAGTATGGTTACCCCATTTTCCTGAAATTCCTTGAACTTGGCAAAACATTTCGACTGAAATGCTGTATCGCCGACGGACAGTGCCTCGTCAACGATAAGAATGTCAGGATTCACATTAATTGCCACTGCAAAGGCGAGGCGAACGTACATACCACTGGAATAGGTTTTTACCGGCTGATCTATAAAGTCACCAATATCGGCAAAATCTGTAATGTCATCAAACCGATCTTCCATCTCTTTGCGGCCTACACCGAGGATTGACCCGTTAAGATAGACATTTTCTCTCCCTGTAAAATCAGGGTTAAAACCAGCCCCCAGTTCAAGTAGAGCAGAAATCCGACCATGTACCTGTAGGTTTCCATCACTAGGCTGCAATATACCACAAATCACCTGCAAGAGGGTGGACTTCCCACTTCCATTTTGCCCTATGATACCAATTGTCTGCCCACGATCTATGGAAAACGACACATCTTTTAAAGCATAAAACTCTTGATAATGGTCACTCTTTGAATTAGGAAACAGAGCCTCTATCACCCTGTATAACGGACGAGAATACAACTTGTAAATCTTGGTTACATGCTCCAGTCTCATCACGGTATCATTTGAAATACTGGAATGAAGACTTGTGGGTGGTACGTTTATGGAAGACATGTTTTTAGAGTACATCAGCAAATTGAGGTTTGAGACGCTGAAAAATAACAACACCGACACATAACACAGAGAGAGTCACTACCCAAAAATAAAGTGTTAGATAGGGATGATCCCAAAAGCCAACCTGATAAATAAATGAATCCCTGTACCCTTGAACGATATAGTACACAGGGTTAAGCTTTAAAAGCATTTGAACCCTGGTCGGCATTATTTGACTATCCCAGAACACAGGCGTTGCCCAAAAACCAACCTGAACAACAACACCTACAATTTGAGCTACATCCCGTAAGAAGACATTGAGAGAGGCAACAATCCAGCTCACTCCAAGGGTAAGTACCCAGAGACAAAAAAGATAGTAAAAAAACTGCAACGCATACCAGGAGAATTCGATCCCTTGAAAGGCTAGCAAACAGAGCAAAAGCACTAAAAAAACAAGGTGCGTTACGCTGGCACAAACGATACTGATAATGGGCAGTATTTCAGAATGAAAAACCGTTTTTTTTATCAGATTGGCA
>CAYWMZ010000269.1:0-4160 GCA_964459485.1 uncultured Desulfocapsa sp.
ACTGAAAATCAAAAATCATTTGATAAAGCATATAGTGATATTTTAAATTTAGCTGAGTTTAAATTTGAATTGAGATATATGATTCAGACGCTGAATCATACTGAAATTAGTTCTTTATTAAATCTTAGAGAAAAATTATCAGCTCAAATGGCTATTTTACCGACCGTATTGTCCGTCTTTTTACGAGATTCGGCAATCGGATCGGCATCAGAATCTCCATCGAGGGACTGCCGGCGGCCAACGATGAACTGCGGGGGCTGAAAAACGGTTTTGACCATGGTCTGCGGACCCTGCTGACCCTTCATGGAATGGGCATCAGGGATATCGGCTTCGGCATGACCGTTGCTGACCGCAACGCCGACGACATGCTTGATCTCTACCGGATGGCCGATGCCATGGGGATGGAATTTGCCACAGCCACCACGCACAATTCATTTTATTTTCATACCACGGAAAACCGCTATGAAGATCAGGAAAAAGTGGCTGCGACTTTTGAAACTGTTGCACAGGAACTGTTGAAAACCAGTAAACCAAAAAACTGGTTCCGGGCCTACTTTAACATGGGCCTGGCCCGTAAGGTCCGCGGTCAGAAACGGGCACTGCCCTGTGAAGTGGGTACGGACATGTTTTTTATAGATCCGTTCGGAGATATCATGCCCTGTAATGGTTCCGATCAACCCATGATTATGGGAAACCTGCACGAACAGGATTTCACCGCCATCTGGAACAGTACACAGGCCGAAAGGATCCGACAACAGGTCAAAAACTGCGACAAACAGTGCTGGATGATCGGTTCAGCCTCACCGGCCATGAAAAAAAGAATCCTCATCCCTTTGAGATGGGTGGTGAAAAACAAGTTAAAAGCAATAAAAAACAGAAAAAGCACTCTTTGCCTGGACCCCATAGGTGATTGAGATGAACCCTGGCAAGCCTCTGCAGTGGGAATGAAGATATTCGTTACCGGCACGCGGGGGATCCCCGGCATTCCCGGCGGCGTGGAAAAACATTGCGAGCAACTCTACCCGCATATTGTCGTCCACGGGCACGAAGTGATTCTGGCCACCCGTACGCCCTATGTCACCCGTCGCCGATCCGACTGGAACGGTGTGCGCCTGGTCCACCTCTATGCCCCCCGCAACAAGAGATTCGAGGCCATCATTCATACTTTTCTCGCTGTCCTCAAGGCGAAATCCTTGCACGTTGATATTCTCCACATCCATGCTGTCGGGCCAGGACTTCTGGTCCCCCTTGCCAGGCTTCTCGGGCTCAACGTGGTGGTCACCAACCATGGCCCTGATTATGACCGGGACAAATGGGGAACAATGGCCAAGGTGATGCTCCGGCTTGGTGAATATTTCGGTGCGCGATATGCCAGTGAAGTCATCGTCATTTCGACAGTCATTGCCGATATCGTCAGAAAATATCGGCAACAGGGCATACACCTCATATATAATGGCGTTCCACCGGCCAGCAGGACCAGCCGGACGGACTTTCTTGAAAAATCCGCGATCAAACCCGGCAATTACCTGCTGGCCGTAGCCCGGTTTGTTCCGGAAAAAGGATTGCACGACCTGCTGGTCGCTTTCAGACAGCTTGATGCACCATACCAGCTGGTCATAGCCGGGGATGCAGACCATGAGAGTGGCTACAGCCGTACTCTCAAAAAACAGGCCGGAGAGGATGAACGGGTTATCCTGACGGGATATATTGGCGGAGACGATCTGCAGCAGGTATTCTCCCATGCACGACTCTTCGTGCTGCCATCCTATCATGAAGGATTACCCCTTGTCCTGCTTGAAGCAATGAGCTATGGCCTGCCGGTCCTTGTTTCCGATATTCCGGCCAACATGGAAGTGGCCCTGCCTGAAAAACGTTATTTTGCCTGCGGTGACACCGAGGAGTTAATCGACAAGATAAAGCTGCTCATGGACAGCGGGCTCTCGCAACAGGAACGACTGGATTATCAGCAGAAAATAGCCGGAAAGTATAACTGGCCAAAGATCGCTCAACAGACTATCGCGGTCTATGAGCAGGCATGCTCATCCGGCCACGACAAGCAAACCAACAAGCCATGAAAAGTAAGCCGTCACAGGTACCCCATCTTCACGCGGTTGCTTCCGCCCGCATAGAGGGGCTACCGAAGTCTCGCAAGCTCGCTTATCTGCGGACGGAAGCAACTGCGCAAATCTGGGGCACCTGTGCCAGCTTACAAAATAGTAGTATGTAAAACCTTATAGTTACAAACCCCGTGATGGGTTACCTGCACCATTACGCACTTCTGAAAAGATCCGCTGATTTGTCAGTCACCATCCCGCGGCTGGAACCGCACAGGAAGCGCTGCTCTTGCTGCAGCCTGAGGTTCAGTCGGCATCCGCCTCCAGAAAAACACGCCGCAACTTGTAGAAATAATCGAAACCGGACCAGAGGGTGAGAAGCAGTGCCACATAGAGGATGGCCAGCCCGATCAGGTGAAGATGAGGAATCGGCACCAGGCCGAGGGGAAAGATAAGGGTACCGAGGGCGATATACTGGACAATGGATTTTATCTTGCCCAGGCCGCTTGCGGCAACCACGATGCCGGCGGCAGAGGCCACACCGCGCAGGCCGGTGACCAGCAGTTCACGGCAGAGGATGGCCAGGGACAGCCAGGCCGGAATCAGTCCCAGGGGAATAAGCATGATCAGGGCTGTTGCCACCAGTACCTTGTCCGCCAGCGGATCCATCAGCTTGCCGAGCACCGTGACGCTCTTGTATCGACGGGCGAAATAACCGTCGATCCAGTCACTTGCCGCTGCAATGACAAAGATGACCCACGAAGAGAAAGTAATGGCCAGGCTCTGTTCCATACTGAGCAGAATGGCCAGGCAGCCTGCCAGCACAAAACGACCACCGGTGATGAGGTTGGGCAGGTTCAGGATCCTGTTGGAACGGCTCAATTTATGGTCACCAGTTTACGGACATTGATCCGGGTCGCCTGCACCATGCCCTGCTGGTAGATATGGTACAGACGCAGAACCTTCTTGACATAGGCCATGGTTTCAGGAATACGCGGAATGGAACCATGTTTGGCCACCCGGCCCGGACCGGCATTGTAGGCTGCCAGGCTCAGGGCCAGATCACCATCATAGCAGTTGAGAAGATGGCGTATATACCGGGTGCCGCCGGAGATGTTCTGGCCCGGATCAAAGGGGTCCGTGACCTGCAGATCGCGGGCTGTTTCCGGCATGAGCTGCATAAGTCCCTGGGCCCCGTGGGATGAGATGGCATAACGGTCGAAATTGGATTCCGTCTGAATGATGGCCTTGATCAGCAGCGGATCGACCTGATGCTCAAAGGCTGCCTTCCGGATATGCCAATCATAGGAGCCACGACTCTTCCGGCTGACGATCCTGGGCCGGTGGGTCCTGTGGGCCCTGGTGTGCCGCACGATCCGCGGCTGCACCCTGATCACCGAGCGTTTTGCCCTCGGCTGAACAGTGGCAAGACGGACAGGCCGGCAGCGTTTGTCAGCCGGCACATTGGTATAGTGGCGTACACCGTTGTCATCGAGATAGGTATACAGGGCCGCCTCTCCCTGCCGGGGCAACAGAATCATGGCCGCCAGCAGCAGTACGCAGAACAGCATCCGGTTTTTCATACCAGCCAATACGCCGACCTCCTATCTAACTGAACATAAGGCTTGTAACTCTGTCATTTCCCACCCAGCAAGCCTGTGGCGCCCTACGCTCCTATTTCTGCCGCTTCTCCCAGTCTGCCAGGAACTTCTCCATACCGATATCGGTCAGCGGATGTCGTGCCAGCTGGGCAATGACCTTGTAGGGAATGGTCGCAATATGAGCACCCATCAGGGCGGACTCCACCACGTGCATGGGATGACGGATCGAGGCGACAATCACCTCGGTATCAAACCCATAATTATCAAAGATGGTCATGATCTCACCGATCAGATCCATGCCGTTGCTGGAGATGTCATCCAGACGGCCGACAAAGGGACTGACATAGGTGGCGCCGGCCTTGGCCGCCAGCAGGGCCTGGGTCGAAGAAAAGACCAGGGTGACATTGGTCTTGATCTTTTCCGCGGTCAGCCTCTTGACCGCCTTGAGTCCCTCTTCGATCATGGGAACCTTGATGACGATGTTCTCATCCAGCTTTGCCAGTTC
>CAYWMZ010000270.1:0-4155 GCA_964459485.1 uncultured Desulfocapsa sp.
CAGAGGCCATTACCGAGGAACTGAAGGGGCTTGAGGCCACTCTGATCTTTGAACCGGGCCGGGTTATTGTGGGGAACGCAGGTATTCTTGTCACCGAGGTGCAGTACACCAAGACCAATCGGGGCGGTACCACGGAGAAGCATTTTGTGGTGGTTGATGCCGGGATGAACGATCTGACCCGGCCCAGCCTCTACGGTGCCTATCACGGTATCCAGCCCGTGCGAGAGACGGATGCTGCAAGTAAGGTTGTTGATGTCGTTGGCCCCATCTGTGAGACGGGTGATTTCTTGGCCAAAGACCGTGAACTTGCAGAGTTGCAGCAGGGTGACCTGCTGGCGGTGATGAGTGCCGGGGCCTATGGTTTTACCATGGCTTCTAACTACAACTCACGGCCTCGAGTGGCTGAGGTGATGGTCTCAGGCGATCAGTTTGCTACCATCCGGGAACGGGAAACAATGGAGTCACTGATCCAGGGCGAGTCTGTCCCCGGATTTTTGGAGAAATAGAATGGATATCGAATTTCCGGTACCCTTTGCCAAGATGAGTGGTACGGGCAATGATTTTATCGTCATTGATCACCGCAGAGAGTTGGTACCCCTTGAGTTGCAGCCAGATTTTGTGCGCAAGGTGTGCCGTCGCATGTTCTCTGTGGGAGCGGATGGGCTGATCTTTATCGAAAGCTCCGAAACAGCAGATTTCAGCTGGCGTTTCTATAACGGAGACGGATCGGTTGCTGAGATGTGTGGAAACGGTGCCAGATGTGCGGCTCGTTTTGCCTACGCCAGGGGGATTGCTGCTAAAGCGATGTCCTTTGAGACCCTGGCCGGAACGATTGAGGCCACAGTGCTCAATGATGATGGCGATGTGTCGCTCTTGATGACCCCGCCCTATGAGTATCGCACAGGTCTCAAGGCAGATCTTGACGGGAAGTCCTGCGAGATATCCTTCATGAACTCCGGTGTTCCCCACGCAGTGCTGTTTATGGATGCGGATCAGGAAATTGCCGTGAAGCAGTGGGGCCATGTAATCCGGTTCCATAAGCTGTTTCAGCCAGCTGGTACCAATGTGAACTTTGTGCAGGTTCTGGCAGAGGGCGGTATCCGGGTTCGCACCTACGAACGTGGCGTGGAAGATGAAACCATGGCATGTGGTACCGGGGCAGTGGCATCGGCTATTTTTGCAACTGCCAAGGGCTACGTTACATCACCCGTTACGGTCACCACCTCGGGTGGCGAACAGTTAACAATAGTTTTTGATCTAAAAGAAGATGGCAGGGCTGAGGATGTGTATCTTCAGGGGCCTGCCAGAATAATATATATCGGCCAGCTAACGGCCGAATCATTACAATAACAGAACGTATATAACGAAGCGAGAAGGCGGGGATTTGCGGCTTATGGCCCCTCCCCTCTATCCTGTATGTATTTGCCTTAAGCTTCATACTATAACGAGTCAGGAGAAGAATCATGGAAAAATATCACGGAGCATTAGTTGCCATTGTCACCCCTTTTATCAATGATGAACTTGATGAACAGGGCCTGGTGGATCTGATTGAATTCCAGATATCAGGTGGAACCCACGGAATCGTACCCTGTGGAACCACTGGAGAATCCGCAACACTTGGTTTTGCAGAACATAAACGGGTCATTGAACTCACCGTAAAGACGGTAAATGGCAGAGTGCCAGTCATTGCCGGAACCGGTGCCAATAATACCAAAGAGGCCATTGAGCTTACCCAGAGCGCCAAAGACAGCGGTGCCGACGCCGTACTCTCAGTGACCCCCTATTACAACAAGCCCAGTCAGGAAGGACTGTACCGGCATTTTAAGACCATTTCTGAGGCCGTGGATATTCCAACCATCCTCTACAATGTTCCCAGTCGTACCGCCATCAATCTCCTGCCCGAGACAGTGGCCCGTCTGGCCCAGATAGACAATATTATCGGTATTAAAGAGGCCTCCGCTTCACTGCAGCAGATCAGCGAGGTGATTCGCCAGTGTCCAGATGATTTTATCGTCCTCTCGGGTGATGATTTCACCTCCATGCCCACCGTCTTTATCGGCGGCAAAGGGGTTATTTCAGTGACCTCAAACGTCCATCCCCGTGGCATGGCAGATCTTATGGAAGCGGCCCTTTCGGGCGATGTTAAAAAGGCCAATGAGGTTCATTATAAGCTTCTGCCCCTGATGACCTCCATGTTCTCAGCGCCAAATCCCGTACCCGCCAAAAAGGGTGTGGAACTGATGGGCAAGGTCAAAAGCGGTCTGCCTCGTCTGCCCTTAACTGAGATCGATGCCAAGGCCCTGGATAGTTTGACAGCTGCCATGAAAAACGCAGGCCTGTTATAGCGAATAGATCAGGACGGCCCCTTCCCGCATCAATCCGGGAAGGAGTTGTAAACTGCAAACTGAAAACTGAAAACTGAATATTAGAAGAGTTTTAAAATGATAAATGTAATTATAGCAGGAGCTGCCGGCAGAATGGGGCAGCGTATCGGATATATGGTGTCCCAGCACCCTGAGCTGAACTATGCAGCAGCCTTTGAGGCTGTTGGCAGTCCGGCAATCGGGCGTGATCCAGGTGAAATGGGAGGATGGGGTGCCAGTGGTGTTACAATCGAAGCAGGGCTTGAGGCAGTGATCGAAAAGGGTGATGTGATCATCGATTTCACCTTTCATGAGGCCACTATGGGCTTTGCCAAAATAGCTGCCGCCCACAAGACCGCCATGGTTATTGGAACCACAGGTCTCAGCGCAGAAAACCTCGAAGAACTAAAAATCCTCAGTGCGGACTTTCCCTGTGTCCAGGCCCCGAATATGGCAGTGGGGGTCAACGTCCTCTTTAAACTGGCCGCTAAGGCCGCTTCCATCCTGGGCGATGACTACAATATCGAGATTGTGGAGCTGCACCATAATAAGAAAAAGGATGCACCATCGGGTACGGCCCTGAAACTTGCTGAGATGGCTGCCTCTGGGGTAAATCGTGATCTCTCAAAGGTTGGCGTCTACGAACGCAACGGTATTATCGGAGAACGCAGCGTGGAAGAGATCGGGGTGCAGACCGTGCGTGGCGGTGATATCGTAGGTGAGCATACCATCTACTTCTGCGGCCCCGGAGAACGTATCGAGATTACCCATCGTGCCCATAGCCGTGATAACTTTGCCCAGGGAGCAGCCAAGGCCGCAGCCTGGGTTACTACGCAGAAACCGGGCCTCTATAACATGTTTGACGTCCTCGGTTTGCAGGATCTGTAGTGACCGAGCGAGTCTGGGTGGCACTTGGATCTAATCTGGGTGCCTCCAAGACTATCCTGAGTCAGGCCTGGCAGGAACTGGGCTGTCATGATACAATTGAGTTGATCTGCCTCTCCCATCCCTACCAGAGTGATCCGGTGGGGATGGACAGTGATAATCTGTTTATCAATGCGGTGGGGATATTGGAGACAGATATTGCTCCCCGGCCTTTTCTTGCACTGTTGCAGAAACTGGAGAGAGGGTTTGGCCGTGATAAGAAGTCAGGTGTGGATGGCTACCAGGATAGACTGCTTGACCTGGATATCCTCTACTTTGGCGAGTTGATTCAGGATGATACAGCTCTGGTGCTGCCTCATCCCCATATTGCGGCCCGGCTCTTTGTACTGGCTCCGCTGGCTGAGATTGATGGAAGCCATTGTGATCCTGTACATGGCCGTTCCGCAGGAGAGATGTACCAGGATCTCCTGCAACAGATTGCCTCGGGTCAGAGCGCTTCTCAGCAGTTATGTCGTGATCGGTGGGAGTGAATTCCCATCGACTTTTTTTTAAAACTGAAACTATACTACTAATGTGGGCCCTTTAAGAATAGTTATAATAAGTGTCCTTCTGTATCTCGGCTATCGTCTCCTTGTGAGCGACTGGGGCAAGAGGAAGGCGCAACGGAAAGAAAAGTCACAGAATAATAGTGGCCAGGATGCCAAAGATGATGGCCCCGTTGCCGATGTCCTTGTTGAGGATCCGATTTGTCATAAACTGGTACCCAAACAACAGGCCATACGTCTAAAATCGAAGTTACAAGATGAGATCGTCTACTTTTGCAGCGAAGAGTGCTGTAACCTATTTGTCAGCTACGAAGGAGAACAGAAATGAAATTTTTTATAGATACCGCAAATCTTGAGCAGAT
>CAYWMZ010000271.1:0-4155 GCA_964459485.1 uncultured Desulfocapsa sp.
CAGACTTCAGTTGCCTTGATAAGGCAAGACTGGAAAATTACCTGCAAGATATTATTCAAGATCCAGAGATTCCCAAAACAGATGAAGGCTGGGAGCAGCGGTTGGCTGGCTTAGGACTTTTAACAGAACCCGGTGGCTCCTGTACTGTGGCAGGTTTAGTTTTATTCGGTAAACAACCTCGCCAATATTTTAAACAGGCAGGACTGCGAGTTTTTGTTTTTAACGGGGAAGACAAAGAGTATGAAGCCAAGCATGATTTAATAATTGATGCCCCTATGGTTGGCAGGTTTGACATTTCTAAATCAGGGAGAAGTGTCATTGATGATGGTCTCATTGAAAAATTTGTCGCGCAGATTGAACCATTTATAAGCAAGGAACCTGATCAGGTCGATGAAGATTTTCGCAGGAAAACAGAGTGGTTTTATCCCTCTGATGTAGTGAGAGAAGTTTTGGTTAATGCCTTGGCTCATAGAGATTGGACCCGTTTTGTGGATATAGAAATAGGTATTTACTCTAACCGGATGGAAGTGATTAGCCCTGGAGCTTTACAAAACTCCATGACCATTGAAAAGATGATTTCAGGACAACGGTCCCCTCGAAATCCTCTGATTATGGAAATCCTTCGGGATTATGGATATGTCGATTACCGGGGAATGGGAGTACGAACAAAGATTATACCCTTAATGAAAAAGTACAACGGTGTTGATCCTGTATTTGAGCTGACTGAAGATTATTTAAAAACTGTTTTGTTCAGGGGAAAAAATAATGGCTGATGTTGCTGGCAAATTTATAACAGCTCTTCAGTCTTCAGCTATATTTAACCCTGACATTCAGGAAGCACCCGTCTGTATCCTCTGGCCGGATCGTGATCGTCAATGGGAGGCCGTCATCCCCCGCTTGCAGCAGGAACTTCCTGAACTTTTTGTGCTGGGCGACTATGCCCCGGAAAAACGAATCGGGCCGTCGATCTGGCTGCGTTGTGTGATTGGTGCAGCTCTTGATGATATCCAACTCCCTGAAGGACGAATTCCGATTTTTTATCTGCCTGGGATGGGGCGTCAAGATTTGCGAGCTATACAGAGCTGTCCCGACCATCTGAAGCCACTGGCAGAGTTGCAGTACCGGGGGGTAATCTGGTCCCAACTGAACTCCAGAGACTGGACCATACTTGCCTTTTTACGTTCCGACCAGGGAGGACTTGGGCTCGATGTTGCCCAGGACACGGCTACTAAAAATAGCATGCAAACGGCCCTGCACCATCTTCTTGATGAGGATATCGAACTCTTACAGGGCAAGCGGCTGGACAAGGATTATTTCAATACCCTGCTCAGCGGTGATCCGATTCGTGATTTTTTGCAATGGCTTGACCAGGATGAGGTTTTCAGGGAGAGTCGGGACGAGCATGAATGGCAGGCTTTTGTAGCTCTTTGCCAGTCACAGTTAGGCTTTGAGCCAAAAAATGAAGGTATTCTGGCCGGAGCGGACAAGATGGCCAGGAGAGAAGGGGCGTGGCAGCCGGTCTGGGATAGATTTTGCGAGGCTCCCAAGCGTTATCCGAACATTCCAGATCATATCCGAAAGTGTTCTTTACCGGCCTTGAATCTGTTTTCGGATGCAAACAGTCATGGCAGTTGGCCGCAGTGGAACGATTCCCAGGAAAAACAACTGCAGCAGGAATATCTCAAACTGGTTCAATGCCCACCGCATAAGGCCAGGAAGATGCTGCTGTCGTTGGAAGCAAGGCATGGGGCGAGACGCGGTTTAGTGTGGGCAGAACTTGGAGAATCTTCCCTTGCCCGGGCCTCGGAGCACCTGTCCCAATTGGCTGAGAGCACCTCAAAATCTCTGGCAGCAGGTACAGTGGATGATATTCAGGCCGGATATATACATTCAGGCTGGCAGGCCGATGATGCCGCGTTAAAGGCATTGGCCTGTGTTGTAAGAAGGGACGATGTGCAGGCTGTAACTGCGGCGATTCGCTCGGTGTATGCGGCATGGCTGGATGAGGCGGCCAGGCATCTGCAGGAAGTCGTGGAGTTGGACGGTTATCCCGGCGGGACAATCGTGGATGAAAAAACTTTTCCTGAAAAACAGGGTGAATGCATTTTCTTTGTTGATGGCCTGCGCTTTGATACGGCCAAAAGATTGAGCGACATTTTTTCAGCAAAGGGGTTACTGGTAAGTGGACAGCCGCGCTGGGCAGCATTGCCAAGTGTGACGGCGACAGGAAAACCTGCGATCAGCCCGGTACGTATGATGATTGCGGGCAAAGACGCGAATACGGAGTTTGAGCCTGAAATTTCTGCAACCGGCCAGTCGCTCACTGGTTATCATTTCAAAAGACTGCTGGTCGATGCCGGCTGGCAGGTGTTGGAGAAAACAGATACCGGCAGCGGGCAGGGCCAGGCGTGGACAGAGTTCGGAGATATAGACCACGAAGGGCATGGCCGGGGAAGTAACCTGGCCAGATATCTTGACGGCTTGTTGCAGGAGATTGTTGACAGGGTCCAAATCCTGCTGGGGGCAGGTTGGAACAAAATTCGCATTGTGACCGATCATGGCTGGCTTCTCCTGCCCGGAGGTTTGCCGAAACTTGACCTGCCCAAATCTCTGGTGGAAAACAAGTGGGGCCGTTGTGCTGTTCTAAAAGCCGGCGCGGTGAGCTCTGAAAAAGTTTTTCCCTGGTACTGGAATCCTGATCAGAATATTGCCCTGGCTACCGGGATCAGCTGTTACAGGAGGGGTGAGGAGTATGCCCATGGCGGGCTCAGTGTACAGGAATGCCTGACCCTGGAACTCACCGTTGAACGGCTTGCGACCAAAGGCAGCGGTGACGGGACGGCCAGACTCACGGACATTGTCTGGAAGGGATTGCGTTGCAAGGTCGCTGCTGATGGAGATTTGAGCGGGCTTTTGCTGGATATTCGTCAGCAGGCGGGAAATGAGCAATCCAGCGTAGTGATGAATGTTAAACCTGTTAATGAAAACGGCATGGCATCTGTTGTGGTCGAAGATGAAGATCTGGAAGGGGAGACCGGCTATGTTGTCCTGATTGCCGGTAATGGTCAGCTTGTCAGTCAGCAGCAAACTGTGATTGGTGGAGAAAAATAATGGAAATGGATAAACTTGATCTCCTCGCAGCGTCGGCCTTGGACGGATATCTCGTCCGCAAGGATCTGGTGCGAACCTTCAGCCGCCAGTTCCCGGTTCCTACCTATGTGGTCGAATTCCTTCTTGGCCGATATTGTGCCAGTATAGATGAGGAAGAGATTGAAGAGGGGCTTGAAATTGTCCAGCGACAACTGAAATCCCGTACAGTACGAGCCGGTGAGGAAGAGCTGTTCAAAGCACAGGCAAGGGAGAAGGGTTCTGTCAAAATTATTGATTTGATCAGTGTCAGGCTTGACGCCAAGACCGATTCGTACCTTGCAAGCCTGCCAAGTTTGCAGTTGCGGGATGTACGGATCAGCTCTGATCTTGTCCAGAAACATGAGCGGATGCTTACCGGTGGTTTTTATGCCGAGATAACCCTTGCCTATGATGCTGCCATTGCCCAGGAAAAAAGTGGTCGTCCATTTGGGGTTGAGCGGCTGCGGGAAATACAACTCTCCAAGTTAGATGTGCTGGATGTACTGGCAGAGGCCAGACAGCAATTTTCTACAGCTGAGTGGAAACAGTTTCTTCTGCGCTCAATCGGGATAGAAGCTTCCAGCCTGGATGCTCGGGCTGTGGATGCTTTTTTCCTGCGCATGGTTCCCTTTGTGGAAAACAATTATAATATGGTAGAACTGGGACCGCGCGGAACCGGTAAGAGCCATCTTTTTCAGCAGGTTTCTCCGTATGCCCATCTTATTTCCGGCGGCAAGGCAACCGTTGCCCGGATGTTTGTCAATATGAGCAACGGGCAGAGAGGCTTGGTTTGCCAATATGATGTTGTCTGTTTTGATGAGGTTTCCGGAGTTTCCTTTGACCAGAAGGATGGGGTCAATATCCTGAAAGGGTACATGGAGTCCGGTGAATTCAGTCGGGGTAAGGAGTCCATTCGAGCCGACGGCAGTCTGGTTTTGGTCGGTAACTTTGAGGTAGATGTTGAGCATCAGCAGCGGATAGGACATCTTTTCGGGCCTCTTCCGCCGGAAATGCGTGATGATACAG
>CAYWMZ010000272.1:0-4140 GCA_964459485.1 uncultured Desulfocapsa sp.
GGCAGGAACATGCCGGGTGATAGCGCAGCAACAATATCTTACTGATATCACATATAAAAACGCGACTTCGTGTCGCGGTTAACGGCTGAATTAACCGGCCCCAAGCATTTTACCGACCAACTTGACACGAAGCTATGAGCTTGAATAACACTACCAAGTGTATACGAAAAACCGGCGTGCTTGGGGTCGGGTTAAATGATTTGTTGGGCTTTATTTTTGCTCTGTTTCCAAATACAAAATATTCCCAAAATTGAAATTGGTGAAAGAATAGCAATCAGCACAGCCATTGAGATTGGCAGTATTAATAATGCAATTACGACAATACAAACCGTTCCAACAAGCCAATATGATAGGATATTGTTGGTTTTCATCATGTTTCTCCTGTAACTTATTTTTGTTCTTTAAGCAAAGAAGCGATGAAGAAATCATCTTCCATCAATTTTGCAATAGCAATCTGCATTGTTTTTTCAAGAGATATTTTGGCATTATTGCCAGACATTATTTGTATTCCTTCTTCATTATGTAAGCCATTTATGGTTTTGGCATAGACAATGTTTCCAGCACTGTTTTTGATTTGAACATTCATTATAACTTCTGATGCTGCAGTTCCAGACCAAAAACCAGTTTTAAAGTCATTATAAAATTTATTAAGTTCTGTATTAATAACTACATTCCCACTTTGAAGTTTAAAACCACGATTACGTAGCTCATCTTTGATAGCATCAGAGATAAGTGCTGTTATGTCATTTTTTGCTTTGATAGCAGCCATTTCCATGCCATAGCCATTCTTTTTCGTACTAATCTTATCTTTTACTGTCCTTGTATCTGTAAGGTTGACTGATACATTTACTGATTCTGCGCCATCTATTTTACCAACATTTTGTTGTGGAGTATAGTTGATGGCAACTGTATCTTCAGTTAATGCGCATCCATTTATTAATAAGGCTATAAGCAAGATACCAATCAATGAGAGAGGTGACTTTGGGGATTTTGATATATTCATTTTTATTAGTTCCTTTTTTTGTTAGTAATATTTTTTGAGAAATCTTCGGGTAACACAATTACAATCAATTTAAATAATTCACCTCATTTCTTAGTCCAACAGTATAATACATGGAAAGTTTCCACCACATATCCTTATATATGGAAACAATTTCCATCTTACTTCACTTTTGTAAGGCATAAGTGGAAAGCACATTCCACTTATCGCTTTTCTTAATAACTTTCCAAAAAAACCATAACCCTAACATACATAATACTGAAGTCAAGAAGAAGAACCTCCCGAAATCAGTATTTTAAGGCGTGATGCATGGCGATATGACGAAAGGTGCCAATAATAACACCCTGTCTGGGGGAGACAGGGTTTGTTAAAAGGCAGCAATTCCCGATATAGCCCCAAAGCCTTTAAACTAGTGGCTTCAAGAAGAATAGTTTCGTAAACTTTCATACCTTAGATAGCTTTGGCTGGGAAAACTTACGAGGATGATGTCGAACAGGGGTGAGTAGTTACCATTTATCTCCCCATTTTTTCATACTAAAAACCAGCCGTTTCCCAGGAATCATTGCCCTTTTTAATTAAGAGAGGACTACACACTGCAGCTCTGGTGCCAAGCCTTGGAGGCGATTCTGCCACAGGGGACACTGTTTGGCGATACACTCCCGATTCTTGGTATACTGGCTACAGCGGAGGCTTCCCCCGGCCCCTATTGCCACTCCAAAGATCTCTTCTGCCTGTCTGGCCGTCTCCTGCAAGGCCAGCCAGGTCTCGCGCTGACAGCACCTGCCGCCCCGGTATTGACTGATCACGCTAAGGATCTTGGCACTGAAGGCCTGGGCCATCTGCCGGGGTGCCGGGGTGAGGGGGGTGGCTGCCAGGATGGTGGAAACCGCAATTCCGGCCCCCACCGCCGCCCCACAGGCACCCCAGAAGCCACAGACTCCACCTGGGATATCAGCTCCCCGGCTGATACCTGTGAGGATGGCCTCTGCTTTTATATCGCCGCCACAGTTACGAAAACAGGCCAGAATGATGCCCGGTATCATGGCATGGTGTTCCGGGCCATGCATGGGAATGGCCGGATGACTGCGGATCAGTTCGAGGAGTCGTATCATATCCCGTTCTGTGGTGCTGCAACAGATAGATTGTATCACTTCAAGACCATTTTCCCGGTGACAGCTATCACAGACAAAATGTTCCTCTTCGCAGCACCCGTTACTAGAAAAGCTCTGGCCACAGTAGCTGCAAGACATCTCTCTTGCGGTGCTAAAGTAGTGCAAAGCACTGCCACACACCATGCAGCCCTCTGTTTTCTTGTCAGGTGTACCTTGCCCCACACTGGAATCACAACAACTAGAGACCGCTTTGCTATCACAACAACCATCTTTGAGCACAGGAATTTCTATCTGGGGAGTACAGCAGGAGTTCTCCATCGCCACATTGCCCACAGCACCCTCAGCATCGAGGACAAAGACCGAATCATCCAACAATGCAACTTCTGCGGCGGCAATGGAAGTCCTTCTGCCCTTCACCAGCAGAACACCCGATTCGGTGTAGATTGCGCCATACGGCCCTCTGTAAACCACATCCTGCGGGGGCTGCATTATGGGGACAAGGACCGGACGTATGGCCTCATAGGTGAGTGAAAAGAAGCCCATCCCCTCCACCTGACGATAGGGATGGCGTTTGATAAAACGAATGGAGACAAAGCCCGCCGCCTTCATCATGGCCACCAGCTCTTCCTGCTGCATGGCACCACCCAGGCATTCACCACGATAGCGGACATTATTCTTAAGCGTTGCAGGAACGGCGGTATCGGTGACGATATCTGAGACCACCAGCCGTCCGCCGGGTTTCAGGATACGAATGATCTCCTCATAGGTTTTCCGTTTATCAGGGCTAAGATTAATCACACAGTTGGAGATCACCACATCGGCTAGAGCGTCTTGCAGCGGGATAGCTTCTAAAAAGCCTTTATGAAACTCCACATTGTCATAGCCAAGACGCCTGGCCACCTCACCCTGGGAGCTGCGTGCCAACTGTAGCATCTCATCGGTCATATCGACCCCATAGACCCTGCCCTTCTTGCCCACTGAGTCTGCCGCCATAAAGCACTCTATCCCAGATCCTGAACCCAGATCCACCAGGGTTTCACCTTCAGCGGGTGCCCCGTCGGTCACCGGACTGCCACAGCCATAGGAGTGTTTTTTTGTCTTATCCGAGATAAAATTCGCCTCCTGCTGAGCCGGGGCCAGTGGGTTTACAATATCCTCCTTGGCCGACAATGCTGCCTCCGCATAAAATTCACGGACAGAGCTGTGCCCAACATCTGAGGCCAGCGATATCAAACAGTTGCAATGGGTGAGAGCCACATCGGAGCCGCCCTCTTCAGCCACCGGACAGTCGTGACGCACATCCCCCATACGCAGCAAAACTGCACCTTTTCCTGAATTTTTATAGACTGCCACCTGATCTTCAATCAACTGTAGGGCAATACGATTATAAAGGGGAACGTAAGGATCATGACCAAGCCACTCACCACCTGTCATAAAACTGTGGTCAATATCGCAGCCACCCACCAGGAATTTCAGGGGATTCAGCATATGTAGGGGAGAATCGATAAGACTTGTGCTGCGAATGGATTGCAGCACCGGACTTGTCTTCCAGATGCTATCAAGCCCATGGTCCAGGTGCCCACAACCACAGCCCTCCATGGCGACCAAGGCAGGAGACGGATACACCACCCCATCCGGCCCCACGGCCACAGATTCCCAGGCCGTATTGGAAAGATCGTGGCGGGTACCGGGTGTGGAGAATATCTGGCTACGCAGGGTCTCGATATTGTCTATACTGAGTCCCAATTCTTCTGCCCTGCGCCAGGCGGCGAGCAGATGGGGAAAGATGGATTCCGCATCGATAAACTGTTCCTGACTGCCCTTGCCCCGTACAAAGTGGTAGAGGAGATGGATGGAGGCCACCCCAAGATCTGCGGCCAGATCCACCATGGCTACCAGATCATCAATATTCTCCCTGCTGATGGCAACCGAGAGGGTGATCGGGATCTCAGCTTTCTGCATAATGCGCAGATTCTGGATAAGTTTCCGAAAACTGCCTCTGCCCCGCAGCCGATCATGACTCTCTTC
>CAYWMZ010000273.1:0-4137 GCA_964459485.1 uncultured Desulfocapsa sp.
TGCGGCAACGGAGATCTCCTGGCCTGGCTCAAGCACAACAGAGCTATCCATGGTACCGGCATTGAGCAGGACAAGGAGAAGGCAGCCGCCTGCATTGGCCGGGGCCTAAGTGTTTTACAGGGTGATTTTCAGGAAGAAGTGCAGGATTATCCCGATAACTATTTTGATGTGGTGATCCTGAGCCAGACCCTGCAACAGGTCTATCAGCCCGACGTATTGCTGCGTTCTCTAGCTAGGATCGGTAAACAGGTAATTGTGAGTTTCCCAAATTTCAGTCACTACAGTATCAGGCTACAACTCCTTTTTTACGGGCAGGCCCCAAAGAACCCGCAGCTACCATTTTCCTGGTACGACACTCCCAATATCAGGGTAATCACCCTGGAAGATTTCCGACGCTTTGCCAGGGAAGTTGGCTACACTATCATTAAAGAATGTGCCATAAACAGTTACGCCCATGACAGACGTGGTACCGTTGTCTCCCTCTTTTCAAACTTCCGGGCCACCTACGGACTCTTTCTTATCGAGAAACGTCGCTGATCTGTATTCGTTCAGTGTGAATTGAAATGACCAAGAATCTGTCATACTTAAAGCCAAGCCCCACTAAACCCTATTTGCAAAAAGACATTTAACATTCTATTTTATCGTCACAATGGTTCTTTTTCCCTTGTACCTGGTGTATGATTTTATGTAATTTCAGCTGATTACACAAATGAAAAGCCTTGTGAGTCCAAACTTCATAGCAACGTAAGCACCTAAAGAACCCCATCTTTTATTCATACCCCGACTGTGTCATAATCATGGCATCCACAAACCCATCCAAAGATGGCTGTCCATGCCCCAGACAAAGAACAACACCAGCCCAACCCACCACCCTACCGTCGCCGTCAAATGGGTTGTCACGTAAATGCTCTGGCAAAGAGCGGCCTGAGCCGAGCAGAATATTGCAGCCAGCGCCGCTTCCTTTCGCTATCGGACGAATAACCTATATCTATCTCCTAAGCCCCCTTAGGACTTTGTTAAAGTCCTATTATATAATATGGTGACAGCTATCCTGACACAGGGGGCAAGGAATCAACTACCAGCGTAATTTTTCGAAGGTCAGTTTTTTAAACTTACTTTCTCGGTTTATCCAAGTTGGTTGCTGAAAACAGCTTCCCCCTGAGCCCGGTCTTTCGGCAATGAAAATATGAGCAAGGTTATCAGGAAGCATATCTACCTACGATCTACGTAATCCGGTTAACCTTGCCATTGAATTCATTCCCAAGAATGTGCTATATACTGAGTAGGTTTCAAACTCTCCACCATTATTCTAATGTACTTTGTGGTGGAAAGTATGGAGAAAAAATAATGAGAGGACATATGTTGTCCAGGCTTTCTCGCTTGATTGTGAGAAAAGTGTGATATCATGAACGATACGCTATACATAGTATGGGGTGAAAGTAATGAATTGGGGATTCCTATAATCGATGAACAACATCGGGGAATCGTCACCACTATCAATTCGCTTCACTACTTAATCCAAGAAGAACTTGGTATTGAGGCATTAAAGCCAACCTTGACAATCTTAGAACAGTACACGCAAATACATTTTTTAACTGAAGAATCATTAATGGGTAAAATTGGTTATCCTGGGATCGAAAAACACGTGGAGTTGCATGAGGAGTTAATGAGAAGAACGGTAGATATAACAAAAGAATCAATGTCAAATGAAGATCCGGTAATAACACTACAGTTCTTGAGACGATGGTGGATAGGACACATCAACACAGTTGACCGCAAATATGTGCCATATTTCAAGAAGATACTGAAAAACCAATAACTGTTTTCATACAGGTGAAATCTTCCGACAAGCCCAATGCACTTGTCGAAGAGTAAAAGGAACTCCTTTGGTCGATTGACTGATTTGAGGTGGTTAATATTACCATACCGAAGATCTGAATCTTTTTAAATTCTCAATCAGTAGATACCTACTGTTCAAAAGACAAAAGAAAGCGGCAAAAAGACGCCGAACGAATAAGGTTAGATTGTATAGCATGCCCCAGCCTGTTGATCAGCTTGCAATAATGACCCCTCTACGCCAGAAAACAGCGCCCATCCCACAGCGGCTCCTGAAAGTGGCTGAGCTTTGTGGGTAATCAGAATATATATTGCGTAATTTACCAATAAATTGGAAAGTTCACCCGATGAATCATGAGCGGCTTCAGCGTGATTTCTATAGAACTCAATATGAGTCTTCTGGATAGCTCGACACAAAATGTGAACCTACAACTATTCTTGAGCCAGGATATGATACTTTGCAAATTCCACCATAAATTTGTTGTACTGCAGATGCTTTTTGCTGGTCTATTCTTTGGTTAGCAACATTTTGCTCTTCTGCATAGATAGATAGTGAAGTCTTTAAAAATGTAGCTTTTTCTTGTAGTTGGGATTTGTACTTCTCAAGTTCCTTCTGCAACAACTGGCCTATCAATTTACCGCTAAGGAGTTTGAGTACACCTAGCACTATTCCAGAGCTTATTAATGCTGGAACTACAAAGTCGCTTAACTACTTTATAAATGACATTTTCTTCCTCTATCGGAAGAAATTTTTTAGAAACATAACGTCTCGCGTAACCGGCTGGCAAAAGCTGCAGAGTGAAGCGGCGCAGCTTTTGCCTACCCGAGTTGACGCGATGGTTTATATGACCTCTTTCATACTGATTTTATCACCCAACTATGAAAATAACCGCCAATAATACTCAAGATAATAATGGCCACCGTGTCCATAGAAATGAGCTCTCCTGTAACCAGAGGTTGTATAACCCCAATGGCCATTTCTGGACCAACGAGCGCCATAACTTGGCACTGTGCAACTTATAGTCTTTGGCGGAAAGATGTCGTCATTCCAAGAGTTAATAAACCACTCGACTACCTTGCCCACAATGTATCCAACTGCCGCACCAATGATTGTACCCAATGGGCCAAACGCTGATCCAATAGCTCCGCCTATGGCAGCAGCGAGTGCGTCCAAAACATACCCTTTTACCTTCTCCCACAATTTTTGCAGAAAACTTGCCAACCCGCCCATATCCTTCTCAGCAAGCACAAAAGTTAGGAAATAGGATTTAGGCCAATTATTTCCCCCTTCTCGCATACTAAACCAATGCCACTTCCAGTGAGATGCGTACCATTTTGTATCTCCATCATCAAAACCACCACCGATAAATCTTTCGGAAATTTTCTTGGTATCTCCCGTTTCATCTACCGATGCCCCTCCTAAAGCAATTTCATCATGTCCCCACCATTCTGGATTAGTCTCATCTACGCATTTAATACGACGTATGTACATGCCCAACTTGTCTGTAATAGCCTGAGGCTCAAAATCATCCTCCTGCACATCCAGGTTATCTGAACTCAAACCGATATCGCTGAATACCATCCAACCCGCAGTGGAGATGTTACTCGTGTATTCCTTGGTGATTACAATGGATATGTGCAAACTGAGATGGCTACAGTAGCTACAACTTCCTCGATTACATGGAAGATATCCGTCACATCGGTTGCTGGACCCATAGTCGACGTAAATTCATGGATGTGATAAAAGCACATGGAAAGAATCGTAAAAGTCGTAGCGGCGATGTCGCATTGAATTACATAAAGACGTTATACTCTCATGAAAAGAAGGCACGTAGTAAGGGGTATAGTATACCGCTAAGGAGATTTACCGTCTACGTCAGGAGACAACCAAGCCGCTCCTCGACGATTTTAATAAATGGCTGATGAAGAAGTCTGAACACACACCTCCAAAGGGCTTACTAGGAAAGGCCGTCGGCTACACACTCAAACAATGGGATCGGCTGGTCGGGTTTCTGGATGATGGAAGATTGTCCCCGGATAACAATAATGCTGAGAATGCCATCCGGCCCTTCGTGGTATGGCGTAAAAACTGGTCATTCAGCGGCACCCCAGCAGGTGCTGAAGCCAGACATCTCCTTTACAGTCTGATAGAGACCGATAAGGCAAACAAGCTGGAGCCATACGCTTATTTGCGTCATATCTTTGAGTTGTTGCCCTTGGCTTCATCACTTGAAGATTACGAGACCCTGCTTCCTTGAAATCTCTCTATGGAAAAAAGGGGCTGGCCTGGAAAATTACAGG
>CAYWMZ010000274.1:0-4135 GCA_964459485.1 uncultured Desulfocapsa sp.
TCCTCGATGTAATCTTTGAACAGTTTTGTCTTGGCAAATGAGAGTTGCAATTAACGGATTCGGGCGTATCGGACGCTGTGTGCTGCGTGCTCTTTATGAGCGCAATTTGCAGGAGACGATCAAGGTCGTGGCCATCAATGAACTGGCCGATACTGAGACCATGGCCTATATGCTGCGCTACGATTCCACCCATGGCCGTTTTTTGCCAACCGTCTCAGTGGCTGATGGGCAGCTCTGTATCGCAGACAGTTCTGCGCAGGTTCTACATCACAGTCTGCTTGCCAACCTGCCCTGGACGGAGCTTGGGGTGGAGGCCGTGCTTGAGTGTACCGGACGTTATAAGAAGGGTGCTGAGCTCAAAGACCATTTGTACCAGGGGGCGTCCAAGGTTCTCCTCAGTCAGCCGGGACAGGACGTGGACTTTACCCTCATCGCAGGGCTCAACCAGGATGCACTGGAACCAGAGCATCAGATCATCTCGGTTGGTTCCTGCTCCACAAACTGTCTGCTTCCGGTGTTTGGTCTGCTAGACCGATACTTTGGCATAGAACACGGGGTGACCACCACCATCCATTCGGCCATGAATGATCAGCCGGTGATCGATGCCTATGCCAGTGATCTGCGGCGTACTCGGGCCGCTGTGACAAGTATTATTCCCGTAAATACTGCCCTTGCCCGGGGTATTGCCCGCCTGATTCCTCACCTTAAAGGCCGGATCGAGAGCCTTCACCTGCGGGTACCTACCCTCAACGTCTCGGTCATGGATGTGAGTCTGCAAATGCGTACCGATGTGAGCAGTGATCAGATCAATGAACTTTTTTCTGAGGCAAGCAGCGCCGCCTTGCAGGGAATTATCGGTTTTACCCGCGATCCCCATGCCTCCGTAGATTTTAACCACGATGCCCGAAGCGGTATTGTGGATGCCTCCCAGACCCGGGTCAGTGGCAAGCGCCTCTTGAAAATGCTGATCTGGTTTGATAATGAATGGGGGTTTGCCAATCGCATGGTTGATGCCCTGTTAAACAAGAACCTGCTCTAACATTCCTCAACCCCCTCCCTCTTGTAGCTCTAGCATTGCATAGCCCGTGGTTCCTGTCATAAGTGTTGCTATCACAAAGTTTATTCAACGCTCATAAGTTGGAGCAGTTCACATACCAGTCGATCTGCACTCTCACCAATCTGATCCACCCTGGCCTTCAGCATGTAACAGGGAGTGGTCACTACTCTGCGTTGCCTGTCCACCACAACTTCTGCCTGTAAGGTGATGTGGTGGCTGGCTCCCATAGCCTGAACGGCAGTAATCGTAGCTGGATCCTGGCCTATGGTGAGTTCCACCTGTTTGAGGACTTGTGCGAGGATAACGGGGGCTATGCAGAGGGCGCCTATGGGTTTTTTTGCCTGGGCCATGACCTCTATTGCCTTTTTAAGCTCGTTGTTGATTGTGCAATCAGCACCATCAGTGGCGAAACTTGAGAGATTTGTGGCGGCTCCCATGCCACCCGGCAGAATCAGGGCATCGTGGCCATCTGCATCAAAAACTGCAAGATCCAGAATCTCTCCCCTGGCTATACGGGCCGACTCCACAAGTACATTGCGGCTCTCCTCCATAAGCTCTCCGGTGAGATGGTTGTACACCTTCTGCTGAGAAATATTCGGCGCATAGCACTGGTAGTCTGCGCCATTTTTATGGATGGCCCAGAGGGTGAGGGTGGCTTCGTGGATCTCCGAGCCGTCGAGGCGGCCGCAGCCGGAAAGGATTACCGCAATGGATGGTATCTTTGGCATGAAGTGGCTCCAGTATTTTACAGAGTGAGATGATAGATGGCAGGAAGGTTACGGTATTGCTGGTCGTAGTCCAGCCCGTAGCCGATAAGAAAGCCCTGGGAAACGGTGAAGCCAGTGTAGTCGATCTGAATCTCATGCTCTCTGCGTTCTGATTTGTCGATGAGGGAACAGACCTTCACCGAGGCGGCACCCTGATCAGTGAAATGCCGGGCCAGCCACTGCATGGTAAGCCCGGTGTCGATGATATCCTCTACCAGCAGCACATGCTTGTTATCAACGGATTGGCTGGGGCTGGATACCAGGGTGATTTTACCAGAAGAGGAGTCACTGCCTCCGTAGGATGAAACCTGGATAAAATCAGTGGCCAGGGGCAGGTCAATTTCTCGCACCAGGTCTGCCATAAAGATAAAGGCTCCCTTTAAGACTCCAATCACAATAATGTCTTTAGTTTGGTAATCTTTGCTGATCTGTTGCCCGAGTTCCTGAATGCGGTTTTGAATGGTCTGCCTGGAGAGCACAATTTCTTTGTTTGATGAGTTCATGGGGCATCACTGAGGGGTAGTTTGCCATGGAGGCGTCTTTAATGATTGCTATCTGTCTGCATAAAATGTTACGAAAATAGAGAGCGCAGCAATTGATACATAATGATATATTGAGTGGTCACTATTCTGTACCTTTTCATCAAAGTCAAGGGAAAGGGTGGGGATTTTGCCCAAGCCCACTTCAGGGAGAGTGGTAGCGTTCATTTTGTTGACAAATATATCCTCTTCAGGTAAATTATAAGTTTCATTGATGGAATGTATCAGTTAACGTGGTGACCTGAAATTGGTCGCCGTTTGAACCCTTATACGAGTTACGAGTCAATTCATGGGAAAGTCATCTACTACACTTAATTCAGCATTTAACGGGGAAGTCACCTCGCTTCCCGGCGGTGAACATCTCAACAGTTGTTTTGCCTGCGGCGCATGCAGCGGAATATGTCCTGTCTCACAGGCTATTCCAGAGTTTGATCCGCGAAAAATTATACATATGATTCGCATGGGGATGAAGGAACGTCTGCTTACTTCAGATCTGCTCTGGTACTGTTCCGGATGCCGTTCCTGTGTCTTCGTCTGTCCCCAGGATGTGGCATTTGCAGATATCATGGGAGCTGTAAGCAAGCTGGCCTTAAAAGAGGGCTATGTGAGTGAGGAAACCCTTATCGAAAAGGGAAAGGCCGCCAAGGTGGAACGTGATCTCTGCGTGGCCTGTCTTACCTGTGTTCGCAGCTGTCCCTGGGAGATTCCCCAGATAGACAAACTTGGAGTGGCTACCATAGATGTAGAGACGTGTCGAGCCTGTGGGATCTGCGTCGAAGAGTGTCCTGCAAATGCCATTACCCTGCAAGAGTCTCAGGATGAACGGCTTATCGCTGCCTGTGGAGCGTAAGCAATACCAGGTCTGGTCTTGAAGAAACGTTTGGGACAATTTGCCTGGAGTTCCTTGGGCAACTGAACCCTGAAAGCATATATATATTCGTACGACGATACTACCTAGAAGAGGATAGCAATGAGTTTTGATCCTGCCATAACCCTGTTTAGTTGCCATTACACCTCCCAGCAGAGCTGTGCTGCGGAAGGCAAAGAGCTAGCGCAACTTGGGTTTCCTGCAAGCATTAATCTGGTCAGAGTACCCTGTACCGGAAAAATTCAGATAACTACCCTGCTGGCAGCCTTTGAAGAGGGCGCCGATGGGGTCTATGTGGTCGGCTGTCCAGAAGATGGCTGCCATAACGTAAAAGGCAGTGTCCGTGCAGCAAAGCGTGTGGCCGCAGTGCGGGCTGCCCTGGAAGAGCTTGGCGTTGAGGGCGAGCGTGTTCAGATGTATCATCTGCCTCGTGGCCTTCATCCCGAGTTTGTGGCCACGGGAAAAGAGATGGACAGCCGGATTCGTGATCTGGGCCCCAGCCCTTTCTAAACAGTTACAAGTCGTAAGTTAAATGTAATTTTTAGAGAACGCTGAGTAATTACAAAAAAGATGCGTTTTATTGAGAGAACGGATTGTTGGTTCGGCTCTTGTTCCGATATTTGTGGAGTGTATAAATGATAGTTGCAGAACGTAAGCCCATGGCTGAAATCGTAAAGATGGTTCAGGACTGTAAGAAGGTTTTGGTTCTGGCCTGTCGCGGATGTGTCACTGTCTGTTCAGCGGGCGGTGAGCGGGAGGCCGAAATCCTTGCCTCTCTTCTTCGTCTTGGTGCCAGGAAGGCCGGCAGATCAATCGAGACCACTGTTGCCAGTCTGGTGCGGCAGTGTGATCGCGAATATATCGATGAGATAGACCAGTGGCAGGGGCAGTATGATGCCATTGT
>CAYWMZ010000275.1:0-4120 GCA_964459485.1 uncultured Desulfocapsa sp.
GCCCCTCAAGGACAACAGGAACCAGCCGTCTCTTCCCAACATACCCAACAATTCCACACATATCCATCCCCTCATCTTTCGCTACCAAAAGAGTTTTAGTCAGTAATTAATTTGTCAGAATAACATGCCATTTTTCAATAATGCGAGTTTTTTCTTGTTCCCTTGTGAAAATTGAGTATTTTTACCTGAACTCTAACTGAATCATTTTTTTCCAGCCCCAATAAAACTTCAAAAACAAATGACAGCCTCAAAGACCCCCATGGACAACAACAGACAACGCTTAAAAGAGATCATCCTTGAGAAATCCTACCGTAAAGGTACCTTCACTCTCACCTCCGGCAAGACTTCGGACTTCTATGTAGATGTCAAACAGACCTCCCTCTCAGCAGAGGGCAGTTATCTGTGTGGCAAGCTTATCCTGGAGCTTATGCTCAAGTCCGCAACTCCCATTGAGGCCGTTGGCGGCATGACCCTGGGGGCCGACCCTCTGGTCAGTGCGGTTTCCGTTGTCAGCCATCTGGAAGGCTGCCCGGTTCCCGCCTTTATCGTCCGCAAAGAGGCCAAAGGACATGGAACAGAGAGCTACATCGAAGGGCTCAGCAATATGAGCCCCGGTTGCAGCGTAACCCTACTGGAAGATGTTGTCACCACAGGTGGAACCCTTATTAAGGTTATCGACCGGGTTGAGGCCGCAGGCTTTAAAGTTGCCCAGATCATCACCGTGGTGGAACGTCAGGAAGGCGGCACAGAAGTACTTGCAAAAGCCGGCTATACCTTAGAAGCTCTCTTTACCCGTGAACAGCTCCTCAGCTGATACCCTTTTGTTATGAAATGTAGAAAATGCCAGAAAAAACTGGAAGTCCTCCGCCAGTGCAGTCGCATCCGACTGCGCTGTACCGGCTGTAAGCAAGAATATCATATCCATGAAGTGGCAAGTGATCTTGACCCTGAAACAGAAAAGATCCTGGAGCGTTATACAGTTCTGATCTACGACTGAGCTTTTTTTATCCCCCTTCCAGCTCTCATTGCAGCGTGCTCCCATGTAAAAAACCCTTGCAGATGCTTGGAGCTAGAACAACAGTGACGGGAAAATAGGTATTTATACCTATGGAACTTAACCCCATTAAATGCTAACATATTTAAGGCAGTGTAAGAGACAAGGAATTTGAACCAAAAATCGGTGTATTGGCCACAGGCACCAGACCCCACCCATGATACGCATTGTATCAGTAAAGGCCACTCCCGAACGAGCACCAGCCAGTCACATCATTGAGGTAAACACTCCCCATGTTAAGCGACCAACAGTATGGTATGAAGGTTCTAAAAACGTTTGTCAAAACAAATGATACCGCCTCAATCCGCTGCCCGAGCTGTGACCTTGTCAAAAATATTGCTGTGGGAAAATTCCGCAACACCACACGGCATACCCTGAAGACCCGCTGCAGCTGTGGAGCCATCTTTTTAATCGCCCTTGACTTCCGCCGACACTACCGCAAGCAAACAGATATCTTTGGCATGTACTCCTTTATCGGTTCCACCAGAAATGGCGGCGGCAAGATGAAGGTCACCGATATTTCCAGAAGCGGCCTCTCTTTTTCTGTCTCCGGACGGCACTGTATCGACATCGGACAACAGGCACTGCTAAACTTTCGACTGGATAATAAAAAACAGACCGAACTCACCAAAAAGGTGATTGTCAAAAATGTCCGCAACAACTGTATCGGCTGCGAATTCGTAAACCAGAATCAGATTGGTAAGGATCTAGGCTTCTACCTCCAGCCCTGATTCAGCCCCTCACCCCCCCTGTACAATTCTCCCCATAAGGCCCTGGGCCTCACCAAGAAAGGCTGTAAGACTTTTCATATCCAGAGCACTGACCACAATTCCCTCCTGCGCCACATCTCTTAGTAACAGCGGGTCATCCTGCACCAGATCCACCTTGTTAAATACTTTGAGACAAGGGATGGCAGCAAGATCAAGCTGCCGCAACAGATCATCCACCACCCGCATCTGATCTCGAAAACAGGGGTTGGAGAGGTCTATCACATGCACCAGTAGATCCGCCTCTTCAAGCTCTTCTAAGGTGGCAGAGAATGCCTGGAGGAGTTCTGCCGGAAGATTTTGAATAAAGCCCACCGTATCGGTGACCAGAACCTCCATGTCCTTTGGAAAACGCAGGCGGCGGCTGGTGGGATCGAGGGTGGCAAAAAGTTTATCCTCAGCCACAATATCGCTTTTGGTCAGGGTGTTGAGCAGGGTGGATTTTCCGGCGTTGGTATAGCCCACAAGGGATAGCACCGGGAGGTCATTTTTACGCCGCCGTGATCTTCTGCGATAACGCTCCCTGCTCACTTTTTTCAGCTCTTTGGCAAGGCGTGCCAGACGATCATTAATGCGCCGCTTATCAATCTCTAGCTTGGTTTCCCCTGGCCCCCTAGCCCCGATACCACCGGTGAGCCGGGACAGAGCATCGTCACGGGAAGAGAGCCTGGGCAGCATATATTTCAGCTGGGCCATCTCCACCTGCAGCTTCCCCTCCCGACTGAGTGCCCGATGGGCAAAGATATCGAGAATGAGCTGAGTCCTGTCTATGACCCGAAGCTCGCTATAATCGGTGATGGAACGAATCTGAGACGGGTTCAGTTCCTGGTCGAAGATGAGGAGATTAGCCCCCAGTTGCAGGGCACTAATCAGGATATCTGCCAGTTTCCCCTTCCCCAGGATAAGACGGGGATTAATCTTACGCCGCTGCTGTAAAACGGTACTGAGCACCACGATATCATCGGAGCGGGCCAGCTCTTTGAGCTCCCGCATGGACTCCTGGGCCCGAATCCGTGACTGGCTACTAACCCCGATGAGGATGGCACGATCCTGCCCGCTCTTTACGTCCTTTACATCAGCCTTTTGGCTAAACTCACCCTCCAGGGCATAGATAAACTCATCAAAGGAGTCATGCTGATTTGCGGGGTGGACAGGGGGCAGAAAGGCCCAGTGCTTGCCGTCACGGGAATCTGGCAGGAGATGCACGGAGTGCAGGGTTTCGGGGAGTCCATCGGATGCAAGCTTCAGCACAGAGAGCATATCAAGGCGCAGAAACAGCAGATCCATAAGATCTTCATCGCTGATGGCCTCACCAGCCAGATGGGTGTGCACCAGACGCACTCCTTTGAGTCTACCGCCACTACGGATATGGGAGAGTTGGGGGATCATAATCCCCTTGAAATCACCCACAATAACGGCTTCCACCTTTCCAGAGCGTTGCAGCAGCAATCCAATCTGACGGTTGATCTCAAAAGAGACCCGGCACAGGGCACGGGCCAGCTCGGGGGCGATAACATCGTCCCGGCTACCGCGTTTCCCGGCAAGGCGTTCCAGCTGTTTGAGCTGATTTTTTTTGAGGCCTGCGGTGTTGCCGCTAACAAGTGCTATAACAACACCTCCGGCTCAGCGGCAACTTTACAGAAATACACAGCAGCACCGATCAGCTTTTGAGATATGTGGCAATGGACACCGCAATGGTCTCAAACACCTTTCTAAACACCGCCTCATCACGTTCCAGCAGTGTCACCCGAAAACCCTGAAGATCTGTGGCAAAGGAGGTCAGCGGAACTACACAGACCCCGGTTGCCCCCAGCAGATAGTAGACAAAACGCTTATCAAGGGAGGTTCCCTCAGTGCTCACCAGGCCCTCAACCAACTCCCGCACCTCCCGGTTCTCTATGGGCAGAGTCTGCTTATGGCTCATGGAACCGTTCTCAAAGCAGACACTCATATAGAAGGCACCGTTGGGACGGTTTACCAGCACCCCTTTTATATCCTTGAGACTCTCGTAGGCGATATTTGAAAACTTTTCATAACGCCGGATGCGCTCTTCCAGGTAGCCCTGATATTTCGGATGCTGCACCACACTTGGATACACCGTCTGGGGCAGGGTTGTGGAACAGACCTCAACCATCTTGGCATTGAGGATGGACTGCACATATTTGGCAAACATGGGATCTTTATCACCATTATAGATTTCGATCCAGCCGCAGCGAGAACCAGGCCAGGGCATCTCTTTGGAGACCCCGCGCATGGCAATGGCCGGCACATCGCCGATCACATCGGCGGTGATGATGCC
>CAYWMZ010000276.1:0-4110 GCA_964459485.1 uncultured Desulfocapsa sp.
GATGGGTCTGTATATACTCCCGGCCTGCCAAAGCCGACAGCCCCGGGTGCATCCCCGTGCTACCTCGCCCCCTAAGCGGTCATGAATAATCTTGCAGTTTGGAACCAGGGGGTGGAGAAGGTGATCTATTCGGGAGAGGTCGGCCACAATCCTTCTCTGTACCTGTTGGGAGTCGGGCCTGAGGGCTTTGATTTCAGTAATGCTTCCATCTACATTGTAAGTGGGGCTGAAGTGGGAGGGGATATAGACTCCAGAAATCGTGGCCAGATCGTCAAGAATTTCAGATCTGGATATCTTCTGTTCACGGCCCGTGCGGACACATTCTGCTATTTCAAGAATGGCCTCTTCCCCATCTCCGAGGAGGATGGCATCGAAAAAATCGGCCACAGGTTCAGGGTTGAGACTACAGGAACCTCCCCCCAAGATAATGGCCATGGTATCATCCCGTGCTGCTGCCCGTAGAGGAATTCCTGCGAGATCAAGAACGGTGAGGATATTGGTGTAACAGAGTTCGTAGGGCAGGGTGATACCGATGAGGTCAAAGTCCCTGAGGGGTCGGTTATTTTCAAGAGAGCAGAGGGGGAGCTTTTTGCTGCGTAGGATCTCCTCCATATCCTTGCCTGGACAGTAACAGCGTTCGGCTAGGAAATTTTCTTCATGGTTTAATATGTGATAGAGTATCTGAAGTCCCTGATGGGACATCCCAATTTCGTAGAGATCCGGGAATATAAGGGCGCAATGCAGTGCGGTCTCATTCCAGTCTTTGACAATGCTATTGTACTCATGTCCCAGGTAACGGCCTGGTTTGTTGACGAAAGGAAGGGTTTTTCTCTGTGTTGGATGTCGTTTCATGGAGGATGCGTACTTGAATTTGCGCATTTCCGGGCCGCAGTGTATAGGCTGGGGGCCAGTAAATACAATGATCTAAATATATTTTCTCTGCTAGTCATTTACTGAAAATAGGTTGACTTTACAAGAGAGGATAAGGTATGCAAGAAAGTATCTAATTAGTTCCTTAAAAAAGAGAAGGTTACATAGGTATCTTTTATGAAAATCACTACATTTGTTTTTTCGGTCACTGTGGTATGTCTTTTTGGCCTCTTTTCTGGATCTCTGTATGCAGCGGAGGGTTTGATAAAAAAGGTGTCATTTGAGCAGGGAGATGGGAATATAGAATCCGTGATCTTCCATCTCGACGGCCCCTGGCTTCCTAAGGTCTTTGCCCTGAAGGGTGAAAATCCCCGGGTGGTCTTTGACTTTATGAATACCAAACTTTCACGGACAGTTCCCAGCACAATAGATGCCAGAGGAAGCATGGTTCGTAAGGTTCGTCTGGGACGTCATAGTAACAAGACCCGGGTGGTTATTGATCTGGTTGCGGGTGGTGCTTTTAATTTCGATCAGCAGTTTGATAAGAAAAATAACATTTTAACTATCCAGCTCTTTTCAGTGGATTATCCCGAAAATGACGCAGTGAATCCCGCTGTCGAACTTGCGGCAGACTCCATTCCTGAGGCAGTTCCAGCAATGGTAGCAGAGGAGACGGCTACGGTGGCTGTCGCAGAGCCAGTGTCACTTGCCTCCACGGAGGAGCCTGTAACTGAGGTGGAGGCTGCCGCTGGTGAGTCGGTGGAGCAGAATTCTGAAACTACTACGCCTCCCTTAGTGGAAGAAGACAATCCGGTTGCTGATCCTGTACTCCTGGAGCTGAGTTTTGAAGACACCTCTAGTAAGGGGGAAATGGTGCTCTTTAAGTTAAACGGGTTCTATCCCCCGACGGTGACGGGTGAAGAAGAGGGCACCCCTCTGGTTATCTGTAATTTTGCTGGTACCAGGCTTGGTGAAGAAGTACAAAAAAGTATGGAGATAGGAGGGGAATTTATCCAGCGGCTCCAGGTTGTTCAGCCGCAAGGCAGTGATGCGGTAAGGGTCACGGTGGAACTTGTCCCTAGCAAGAACTATGATCTGCAGCAGGTCTTCTTTAAGGAAGACAATCTTTTTGTTATCATCGTAAACTCTTACGAGTCTATGGATATAAAGCAGTAATTGCGTGCTGTGCTGCTCTCAGGGTTGTATCTGTTTGAAATAATCGACGGGTACCGGTAGGTTAAACTCGCTATCATTCAAGGGGATATCGGTTCCGATGTCCTGTAATTCTATTCGTATTTCTGTTCCCCAGGAGAGCTTGTCGATCAGGATACTTCTAGCGGCAGGAAAACATATGTTTTTCTCTTGACCCGTCTCCCCGGCCTCCCCGGCATAACTGATTTCTGCCACGACCTCACCAGCTCTGTCGAGAAAGAGATAGCCAAGCACCCGTTGTTGTTTGGCATCCAGATGCAGCCATTGGCTACCGTCAGTGGTGATATTGGCAGAGTGGCCAAGCTGGAGCCAGTAACTGCTATCGTCTACATCTTTTGTGATCTGAAGAATGGCAGGCTCATTGGAAGGAAGACGTTGGTTTAGATAGGCAAACCAGTCGCCCTGCGTCAGCATCAGGGGGATTTTTTCACGAAGGGCCAGGGAGGTGATCCTGCCCCGTATATGCAGGCGTTTTCCAGTGTTGAGTATCTGAAAGTTTGTACCATCACTGGTAAAGGCGTAGGCCAGCATCCCCAGAGGATTTGTAACAATAAATTTTATGGAGGAGGGTGCTGCCAGCACCAGATAGCCCTTGATGGCAGAGTCTGCAAGAGGACTCTTCATGAATATCCTGGCATCGGCATCCAGACTCTTTGGGCATAGGTTTTGCCTTTGCTGCATTGTGCTAACAACCTCTTCAATGGCCTTTGAGTGTTCTTTGGTCAGGGGATCTGTCCAGCGTTGCGTTGCACAGCCGCTCAGGAAAAGGAGGGCGGTAATGGAGAGGATGGTAAATAATGTCCTGGCGGCAATACCGTTATTGAAGTGCATGGATTTTTTTGAATAGCCTTGCTTTATCTTTATTTTTTTTAAAACGTTGTTGCGACTCCTGATAGGCCTTGAGGGCCTTTGCGTCCAGGCCCTGCTGGCGGTAGATATCCCCCAGGTGCTCGTAGATATTGGGGTCGTCCGGTTCCAATTTCAGGGCCTTGAGGATGGTTGTGGTGGCCTGATTAAGTTTTCCCATACGGAAATAAACCCAGGCCAGGGTATCGGTAATATAGCCGTTATTAGGTTTAAGATCCATGGACTTTAGAATATATTTCAGGGACTTCTGTAGTTGAACGTTATTGTCAGCCCAGGTGTAGGCCAGATAGTTTAAGGCCTCTGCGTGGTCAGGATCCAGCTTGAGAACCTTTTTCATAAGAGTGATGGCCCGTTCTTGTGCCCCATCCTGTTCTAACAGAAGGCCATATTCGAAATAAATCTGAACCGCATCTGGAAATTTGATAAGGGCGTTGTCCAGGATCTTGTAGGCCTTTTGGGTCTGGTTTTGCTCGAGGTAAAGAGAGGCCAGAAGGCTATAGAATCCGGGAAGCTCAAGATCTCCGTTTTGAATTATAGACTCAAGGAGTTGCAGGGCCCGATCATCCTGATTGCGTTCCATAAAGATCCGCACCTGGAGATACACAGCGTCTTCATACTGATCTGACTCTTGATCGATCCCCCGGAGCAGCACCATGGCCTTGCCGTCGTCTTTTTGCTGGTAGCGGATCACGGCTAGCATATAGGCGGCCTCAGGGATTTTCTCATTTTGCAGCATGGATTCCAATAGTTTTGCTGCTTGCTTGAGTTTTTTACTCCGTAGGTAGAGCCGTGCCATTATTATATTGATCTGAGCTGGATCTTTACTGCTGAGGCGCAACTCCTTAAGAATAGCCATGGCCTCTTTCTCTCTGTTCTGGAGTAACAGGCTCTGGACCAGCCCCAGCCCGGCCCTGGTTTCTTTAGGCCGCCTCTTCAGGACGGAACGGTACTGGGCTTCAGCTTTTTCAACATTACCCTGCTTCTCGTAAAAGGCCGCAACTTCATAGGCAAGCTCGGTTGACCAGTTGATGGAAAGTGCCTTGTTGTACCACTTCTCTGCCTGCGCATTGTCACCGTTTTTAAGGGCCAGGCGGGCGAGATAGAGGTGGGTCGGTTTGTCCCGAGGGTTCAACAATTGATTTAATATCGTTGAGTAAATTT
>CAYWMZ010000277.1:0-4108 GCA_964459485.1 uncultured Desulfocapsa sp.
GCCCATAAGCTTATCCAGGATGGTTACAGTGCAGATGCCCTCCACGGTGACCTGTCTCAGGCCCAGCGGGATCAGGTCATGGGAAAATTTCGTTGTAAAAACATTCAGATCCTGGTGGCCACAGACGTTGCTGCAAGGGGCCTTGATGTCAATGATCTCACGCATGTGATCAACTATAACCTTCCAGATGAAGCTGCCGCCTATACCCATCGCAGTGGACGCACCGGACGGGCTGGTCGCAAGGGCATCTCCATTGCGATCATTGCTGCCAACGAACAGTATAAACTCAGAATAATAGAGAAGAAATTACAGCGCCAGTTTATCCACTGTTCCGTCCCCACAGGCGTGCAGATCTGCAAGAAGCAACTGGTGAGCCAGATAGATTCTGTACTTGCAGTAAACATCAATCACGAACAGCTTCAGCCTCTTTTAGAAGAGATAGAGGCAAAACTGGCAGGGCTGGACCGGGAAGAGCTTATTAAAAAGTTTGTTTCCAAGGAGTTCAACAGCTTTTTGGAATACTATAAAAATGCCCCGGACCTCAATGCCTCATCCCGTCCCCAAAGCAAAAATAGCAGGCAGGAGAGGGCAGGCAGGAATTCCCGTCTTGAGCTTCACCCCACACACAAATTCACCACATTCAACCTCAATGTCGGGCGTCGTCAGGGGATCATGCCCCAGAATCTCATCGGCAAGATTAATGAGATCCAAGATGTGGGACGGATCAAAATAGGACGTATTGATGTGCTGAGAAATTCTGCAACCCTGGAAGCGGACAGCAGATACACCTCACAGATACTTGGCGCTTTCCAGCGTTCAGAAATTAACGGCAAGACCATCGCCATTGAAGTGACAAAATCAAAGGGACCAATAAAACCCCATAAGGGCAAAGGTACAGGTGGTTTTCGCAAAAAAAGACGCAAGCCAAAGACAATGTAAAATGCAGAGGACACTACAGAGAAGTGGGGGAGGATAATAGTCATCCCCCTCCCCCGTCCTCTGTGGACTCTCACAAGAAAAGTTATTCTACTGAGCTGTTCTCTTCCATGGACTGGCGCAACTCCTGGATCTCAGCCTTTAGAGCATCAAGATCGCTCTTCCTGGCAAGATCCATCTTTTCCAGTACTACGTTCACCTTCGCCTCTATCTGCCGTTGCAGCTCGGCACGGGACTCATCGGATCGTGTCACAAGATCCTCCACCAGGGCCTTGCCTTCCTGTTCACTCAGTTTTCCTTTCTCCACAAAATCCCGGGCCACCTCTTCTATTTTTTCTTTGGTCAGGGCAGCGACACCAACCCCTGTCAACAGAGTCTTTTTAACTAAATCAATCATGATCATCTCCTGGGATAGTTTTAAAAAATTGTTCGGCAACTACAACGGCTTCTGCAAGAGTGTTACTGTTCTGAACCCCCATGGCCAAGTGGTGTCCAAATGAAAAATTTCCAGCATAGTAATGACTGAACTGCTTCAGACGACCAAGGCGCCGCTCGGGTAAGAACCGTTCCTCCAGTAACTCTACAAAGCGAAAATAGACGTCCTGAATATCATACTTCAGTTGAATATCACAATTATATACCTCTTTTGCAATCCTTGCAAACAGCCAGGGCTTACACACAGCTCCCCGGCCCAGCATTAGACCATCGGCATGGGACTGCTCAAGACAGCGTCTGGCATCTTCCACACTAAATATTCCGCCATTGGCCAGCACTGGAATCTGCACCGCACTTTTAACCTTAGCTATCCAGTCCCAGCGTGGCCTTCTACAGAACTTTTCACCCTGAAGTCTGCCGTGTACTGTCAAAAGATCTATCCCCTCGGCTTCCAGCATCCTGCACAGGGAGAGCAACTTCTGTTCATCAAGGCTTACCCCTAACCTGATCTTGGCACTGATGGGAAGATAGGTTGCAGCACGCAGGGTTCGAACCGTTTCACGGATAAGATCCAAAGGCATAAAGGCTCCTGCTCCCTGTTTGCGAAGGGCTGGCGCCGGACAGCCCAGATTCAGATCAATCCCTTGAGCGTGTAACTTATGCAATCTCTGCACCGCAGGCACGATATCCTGTCCCGGCCCTGCAAAGATCTGATAAAAGAATGGGCTTTCCTGCCGGGTTCGACACAAAAACGGCGAGACCTGATCATTTTCAATGGGGAGTCTCTTTACAGAAAGCATCTCACTGAAGAACAGACCTATACCGCCCAGTTCCAGGATGAGAATACGCAACGCAGAATGGGACAGACCGACCATAGGGGCCAGTGCCAAAGGTGGCTGACAAATACACACATCAGGGTTTGAAGCTTGCCCAGCCGCAGAGGAAATAATAGAGAGCTGTGAGACAGCATCGGATTTCTGCTGCTGATGATCCTGGTGACAACTCATTTCGCTAACAACAACCGTTATATGCCGGCAATCTGTTTAACCGTATCCTGACCAAGAGTATCACTAAATAAAACATGAACCGAATAATCACTTTCAACGTATTGCTGAAATCGAACAGCGACTATCTGTCCCCTACACGAAACCGGCTCCTTGCCAGGTACTGGTATGGAGGTACGAATGCCGCGCCCCAACAAAAGCCGTGCATTCTCCTTCCTGGATATTCGTATGTAAAAGGAGAGGCCACCACAGGATATATCTACAATTTCCCCCTTAAAACTGCGCATACTGGCATTGCCAAATTCATCGAGCAGGGTATGACTGACTACCACACTTACCGGATAGCGGGGATATTGTCTTCTGTCTTCACCCGACATCTTCAATAGTTCCAATACTTTTTCTGTCTTCAGACAATAGTCATGAAGACTGGATTCAATCCCTGGAAACTTGTCCAGCAACTCGAGGAACTTTTCTCTTTCCAGGATATGGACATTGGTAATCCCTTTGGCGGTGAGAGCCACCGTCCATACCGACACATCGAAAAAGGGGCCAGTGCCAACTATCTCACCCGGCCCCACTTTTTTAAGGAAAATTTCATCACTCCCTCTCCAGCAGGTCAACCTTGCCTGACCATCATTCAGGAAATAGAGGCTCGGCGAGTTTGCGCCCTGTTCCACAATTACGGAACCAGAGCTAAATTCCTTCTCCGTTAAGGAGTGGTACAGGGCATTAAACTCTTCGGTACTCAAAACATCGTAGAGATCCCTCCAGATACTAATATGATTTGCAGTCACCGAGGAGGAACGTTCCTCCTCTATCTGTTCTCCTGCCCGGATAACCTCTGCCAGGGCATTGGGATCGACTTCAAGAATTCTGTCCCTGAGCATTTCTGCGGTATCGAAATTTTTCTCTTTGGCAGAGGCGATGCACCGTTCATAGAGTAACTTACTGGCCTCACCGATCTGTCCTTTTCCAAGGAGGACTGCGACCTCGTCATTGACCTGTTGCAGAATACGTTTTGCAGGGTTATGCGTGGCTGGATCTCCATCAAATGAAACAGACTCTGTCTCATCAACGTCAGGTAATGCCTTAGGTTCCTGGGGAAGCTCTTCCTGGGAGAAACGGGGTTTAAGAATCTGTAGGGTTTGACGGCACGAATTGATCACGGGATCGGTCTCGGGATCGAACTTCCCCTTACGCTCCTCAATGATACTATTCATAAGATTGACGGCACGAATTGAATCACTGAGGCGTACCTGAACAGCCAGTTTTTGCAACAGATCATCCTTAACATCTGCTGAGAAAGCATCTCTGTGAGCCAGTAGATCCAGAAAGGCCTCTACCACATCAGCACCACCCAGCTGTCCCAGATAACTAATGAGACCTGCCTTGAGTTCATCGCTGATTAGAGGCAGTGCGGCTAACAAAAAACGGCTGGAATTTTCTTCAGCAATCTCACAGATACAATCTATTACCTGCTGCTGAATACGGATATCTTTGTGACTAAGGGAAGGCATAATGAGAGGAATCAGTTCCTGATCATTCATGGCCGTAATCATAAGGATGATATTTCGTGTTCCATACCAGGGCAGGTCTTTTTGGAGATACTCTTTGAGCACAGAGATGGCAACAAAACCTGTGGCAGGAACCAGACCGATCAGACGCAGTCTGTCCTCTTTTTCCTGGCAGGCGAGCAAGGTCTCAAGCAGATGGATAGCAGCCTTACGTCCAAG
>CAYWMZ010000278.1:0-4087 GCA_964459485.1 uncultured Desulfocapsa sp.
GGGACGCAATCCTTCAAGGCCTAAAAGTTCGGCCAGGGCATCACTCACTCCGCTTGCTGCCCTGTCAAAATTGGTGTGACAGGCCACCACATTTATCCCATGGCCAAGGGCCTTTTCAAGAAAGATACCGCCAGGTGTTGTAAGATCAATTACGGGAAGCGGACGAAAGATGCAGGGATGGTGGGTAATAATGGTGTCGACACCGCAATCAATAGCCTCTTCAAGGAGCGACAGCGTGGGATCCAGCCCCAGCAGGATAGAGGAAACATTCCGGGTGCGATCCCCCACCAGCAGCCCCACATTATCCCACTGTTCGGCAAGATGAGCCGGAGCAATGTGTGTATCAAGTTCCAAAAGGAGCTCGGACAGGAGAACAGGCATCAGTTCACCCCTCCCCAGGCGGGCAGCACAGAACTGGATAAAACGCTAAAAGTTCCAGGGCCCATCTCCGTCCAGAAACCGGAAAACAAATTTTGTAATCTATTAAAATCAGGAAATAAAAAAAGGTACATCCCTTGCGGGCTGTACCTTTGGATTTCGGGCTTCCTGGAGCAGACTTTACTAGCTGCTTCAGCAAAAACAGATATGGAGGATGAGGCGAGCAGCCTCTCTCTCGTATGGAAGGCGTCTATTCTATTCAAGGAACCTAGACATCGTAGCAGATTCTGTATTAATATAATGGTGGGCGCAGTAGGACTTGAACCTACGACCGACCGGTTATGAGCCGGTGGCTCTACCAACTGAGCTATGCGCCCACTTCGGCATCAAAACCCATTATAAGAAAACAATACCACATAAAAGTCAACACAAAAAAAGACACTGCGCCAATAAAACCGCAACAACAGCCCTGACTCCCAGAAATATGGTCATTTACAGACCAGCCGCCTTTCGCTGATTGAAAGAGGCGGTCAGACAAGATATACTATACCTCATGATATACAACAATCTGCTCTTCTTCCTCATTGCCATCTTCCTCTTTACCATCACCAACGGAACAGAGCCACCGCTGTTTCCCTGGCCGGTGGCTCTTGGAATACTCTCCAGCCTTCTGTTCCTCTTTGACCGCATAGCCCGGCGTCTCTACATACAGTCCTACCAAAAGAGCTCCACTGCCTATTTTGCGACGGAAAAACGACTCTCCCTGCTTGCTCTGATCTGCTACGCCATTGTACTCTTTTCCTGCGACATCAACCATTACCTAAAACCACTGTCCCTGGGTGGCCGTTTCCCGTCCCTGCTCAACATTGGTGGCCTGGCCCTGTTTTTCCTCTTTCTACTCCTGATGTGGCGACGTGCCAGACCGGCCTACAGCCATATCTTTGGCCGTAGCCACAGTAACAAGAGCTTCCTCATATCCAATACCAGAGCTAATCTCCCCATAGTTCTGCCCTGGATCATCATCTCGCTGAGCTATGATTTCCTGGCCCTGCTGCCCTTCCCGCAGTTCCGCTCTCTGCTGCACTCAGAAATGGGCGAATACGCCTCCTTTCTCCTGTTTCTGATCCTGGTTCTGTTTTTCTTCCCCCCACTGGTGCGGCGACTTTGGGGCTGCACCCCATTTCCAGAGGGGGAGTTGCTGGATCACCTCCAGGATTTTTTCAAGAAACAGCGTTTCTCAGCAAAGGTCTACATATGGCCCCTGTTTGAAGGCAAGGTCATCACCGCAGGAGTCATGGGGATTATCCCGGGACTGCGCTATGTTATGATCACTCCGGCCCTGCTTGAAAGCCTCTCACGGGAAGAGATCGATGCCGTAATGGCCCACGAAATCGGCCATACTAAAAACATGCACATGCTCCTCTATCTTTTCATCATTGCAGGGTTTTCTGTGCTGAGCGGCTTTATCCTTGAACCCGTCACCTTTTTCCTCCTGTCACGGGACGGCTTCTACGCCATCCTTGGTGTCACAGGGCTCAGTGCCGAAAATTTACTCACTGCACTTATGGGTATGGGCCTCCTGGGAATTATGCTCCTCTATTTCCGCTTTTTATTTGGCTATTTCATCAGAAATTTTGAACGTCAGGCCGACCTTCATGTTTTTAAGGCCATAGGCAGCAGTCATACTCTCATCTCAGCATTTGAGAAAATCGCAATACTTTCCGGAAATATCAGGGATTTGCCTAGCTGGCACCACTTTGGTATCGGCCAGCGGGTGGATTTTTTAGAAAAATGCACCCGAGATCCCCGCCAGATAACACGCCACAATCGTAAGGTATGGCTGAGCCTGATTTTCTACATCTTCATGGTCGGGGGAGTTGCCTATGCTGGAAAAAACCTGCTTCCCAGCGATACCTGGAAACAGATCTACGGGGAAAAATATACAGAGTATATCCTTGAGATAAAAATGGAGCGGGAACCGGACAAGGCATTATGGCTGGGAATTGCCGGAGACCTTCTACAGCATAAAAAAATGGAAAAGAAGGCCGTTGCGGCCTACAACAAGGCCCTGGCCCTGAAGCCGGCAAACCCGACCCTGCTGAACAATCTGGCCTGGCTGCTCCTCACCAGTGACGACCTGAGTCTTCGTGACCCGCAGAGGGCTCTGGAACTTTCACGAAGGGCCGCTGTGCAGATCCCAGCTGCCCATATACTGGATACTCTAGCCATGGCTTACTGGGCCAACGGATACAGCGACAAAGCCATTACAACGGAGAAGCGTGCCCTTTTTCTGGACCCCGAGGAGGGGGATTACTATCGAACCCAGATCCATAAGTTTGGAAATGTAGGGTATGGAGTATCCAACACAGACGCATCGGGTCAGTAAATCCATCAAGCGAAGACATCTATGCCGCCACCCCTGGCCTCCCTGCCCTGTTCGCTCACAGTCTCCTGCTCCTGCACTTGTACGGCTGCCTGAGTGGTTTCACTCGCTGCCCGCTGGGCTCGAGCTTCACGTTCTGTGCCACTGGCAGTCGCCTGATCGGCTCGAACATTTCCAGGCTGGGGGCCCTGACCTTGACCAGAATCTCTGGGAGCTGCCGGTGCAACTGTGGCAACTGATGATGCTGCGGCTATTCCTAATGCCATGGCGTTCTCCTTCGGCTATTGGATAACAAGGAATCATGTACATACTAAAAGATAACATCTTTTTTTCAAAAATCAAATATCACGCAAGGAAATTTTCACGATGCCATACCTAGGAGCACATGAATCCGTGGCCGGCGGCCTCCATCTGGCCTTTGATAAAATAACAGAGGTGGGTGGTTGCGCCCTGCAAATATTCACCCGCAATCAGCGGCAGTGGCAGCCAAAGGATCTCACTGATGCTGAAATTCGGGACTTTCGGAAGGCCTGGCAGTCCCACCCGGGCATGCCCCTGGCCTCCCACGCCTCCTATCTTATCAACCTGGCATCGGCCAAAGCCGAGCTTGTCCAGAAATCCATCACTGCATTTGTGGCAGAGTTACAGCGTTGCACACTCTTGGATATCCCCATGGTGGTCATGCACCCGGGTTCCCATGGAGGCGACGGAGTCGATGCCGGAATAGCCCGCCTTATCGGCAATCTGGACTGCGCCCTGGAGCTGGCAGACAGCAACGTCACCCTGCTCCTTGAGACCACAGCTGGCCAGGGCACCGGCCTTGGCAGCAGTTTTGAGGAGCTGGCTGCCATCATTGAAAATTCAAGGTATCCTGAAAAACTCGGGGTATGCATTGACACCTGCCACATCTTTGCTGCCGGTTATGATATTCGCGATGCCCAGAGTTACCAGAAAACCATGGAAGAATTTGAGCGATTAGTGGGAATAGAACGAATTCGGTTTTTCCACCTCAACGACTCCAAAAAGGGTCTGGGGAGCCGGGTAGATCGGCATGAGCATATCGGCCAGGGGGCAATTGGGATTGAAGGCTTTCGCTGCCTCTTAAACGATCCCCGATTTGCTTCCCACCCCATGACCATTGAGACACACAAGGGCAAGGATCTTCAGGAGGACAGGGATAATCTGGCCACCCTGCGCGGCCTCCTTGCAACATAAGTCCACTTTTTTGGGGCGGGGAGAAGGAGAGAAAACGGCTATTTCTTATTATCCGGCTCAAAGAAGAGCCACATGGTCTGGGGGAAACGGGCCTTAAAACGGACTTCACAG
>CAYWMZ010000279.1:0-4048 GCA_964459485.1 uncultured Desulfocapsa sp.
CCTTACCCGGGGATATCACCCGAAGGGGAGGTTGCTGAGTCTCCATGATTCTGGCCTGCATGGGCGAGGTGTGAGTACGCAGCAGGATGGAATCACTCACATAGAAGGTGTCATGCATATCACGCGCCGGATGATGCGCCGGGATATTGACCGCTTCAAAGTTGTAGTGTTCGTTTTCAACTTCTGGCCCTTCTGCAACAGAAAAGCCAAGGCTTTCAAGAATAGCACAGGCCTCGGTCATAATCTGGGTGACGGGATGCAGGTTTCCTGTATCCGGCCTGCGACCTGGAAGGCTAAGATCAATCCCGTTATCTTCGCCAGCTGATGCCCCACCACCTGCAAGCAGAGACTGTTGCTTCTTGGCAAACAGGGCCTCAACTTCTTTCTTAATGGTGTTGGCAAGCTGGCCAAGACGGGGTTTGTCTTCCTTGGGGACCTTGCCAAGGCCTTTCATGATACTGGAAAATTGACCCTTTCGGCCAAGGAAGCGAATACGAAAATCTTCCAGTTGGGCACTGGTTTCTATGGCCGTTAGTTCTTCTTTTGCCTGGGTCTGTAGAGTGCTGAGTTCTTGCTGCATGATCGGTCTTCTGGGAGAGGTGCACGTTAAAACAGTATGCCGGTTCCGATAAAAATCGAAACCGGCACAATGAGAATATCTATACAGCACTATCCGGACGGTGCCCGGAAGTCATGCGATGTTAGTAGATATAGGTCTTAGGCATTTGCCGCTTTGGCAAGATCCACGACTTTGGTAAAGGCAGGGGCGTCAAGGATGGCCATATTGGCAAGAACCTTACGATCCAAATCGATATTGGCCTTCTTTAAGCCACTGATGAATCGGGAGTAATTCATTCCGTTCATCTTGACACCTGCACTGATACGGGTGATCCAGAGACGACGAAAATCACGTTTCTTGGAGCGTCTGTCCCGGTATGCGTAGCCAAGGGCCTTGTCTACGGCTTCAGTAGCAGTACGGAATAAACGGGATTTGCCACCTCTATAACCTTTGGCAAGTTTCAGGACTCTGTTTCTTCTTCTGCGGGCCTTAAAGCCCCTGGTAACGCGTGGCATCTTAATACTCCTTTATAATCAGAGGAGACGTTCCTCTGGTATTTTCACTTCTATAAAATATGTTTTTAAGTCATCCTACAACAGATCTGAACCTACATATAGGGCAGGATCTTTCTGATGGTGGATGCATTTGAGGGATCAACGAGACCGGATTTACGCAGATTCCGTTTTCTCTTTGTAGATTTCTTGGTCAGGATATGGCTAGTAAAGGCTTTGGAACGTTTGATCTTTCCGGAACCGGTCTTAGAGAAACGCTTTGCTGCGCCTCTTTTTGTTTTCATCTTGGGCATGGTGACTACTCCTTATCCTGTAACAGGGAATTCTCTAATTAAGTTTTGATTCAAAAATATAGTTTCAGCGTAATTCGTTTATGCCTTGGGGCCGACAAACATTACCATCTGGCGACCTTCCATCTTTGGATGTTGCAGGACAACCGCATCATCTTCCAAAGCTGCTGCTATTTTATTCATGGCCTCAAGACCTACGGTCTGGCAGTAGACGATCTCACGTCCCCGGAAGCGCATGGTAAGTTTTACCTTATTTTTCTGACCGAGAAACTTTTTAATATGTTTGATCTTAAAGTTCAGGTCATGTTCCTCTGTCTTGGGTCGGAATTTGATTTCCTTGGTCTCGACAGTGGTCTGCTTCTTTTTGGCCTCTTGCAGTTTCTTGGCCTGTTCGTATCTGAACTTATCATAGTTCATGATCCTACACACAGGCGGATTGGCGTTGGCCGACACTTCGACGAGGTCTAGTCCCTCATCGTAGGCCTTTTCCAGTGCATCTGCTGCACTGACTATTCCCAGCTGGGAACTGTCACTTCCAATAAGGCGAATCTGTGGATGACGGATTGCATCATTGATTTTAACTTTTACTTCACGTTGAACCGGGGCTCTTCTTCCTCGACGTTTAATCGTACTACCTCCTCAGCTGGGGAATCGCGATTGATCCCTTGTTGTCTAATATTTGACAAGGAATCCTTTTGTTACCGTACTCTTTTCTTATGATATTCAAATACCGCGGCCTTCAAGACACTCATCTGCCACTTTTTTGGCAAAATCATCTATGGGCATATCGGCAATATTTTTTCCGTTACGAAGTCTAACGGTGACGGTCTGGCTCTCTTTTTCTTTGTCACCAATGATCAGCATATAGGGAACCTTGGTCATCTGGGCCTCCCTGATCTTATAGTTCAACTTTTCATTGCGTAAATCTTTTTCAATGCGGACACCTGCTTTACGCAGTTTGAGATACACCTCTTCGCAATAATCGGCCTGATCGTCTGTAATATTCATGATTCTGGCCTGAACAGGGGCAAACCACAGTGGAAACACACCTGCGTAGTGTTCGATGAGGATTCCGATAAAGCGTTCTAAAGATCCCATCAGGGCCCGATGGATCATGATGGGCTGGTGTTCCCTATTGTCACTTCCGGTGTAGCTCATTTTAAAGCGCTCTGGAAGGTTAAAGTCAACCTGAATGGTGGAACACTGCCAGGAGCGCCCCAACTGATCTTTGATCTTGATGTCGATCTTAGGGCCATAAAAGACGCCCTCACCCGGGTCAATCTGATACTCCAGGCCCTTTTTCTCAAGCGCCATTTTTAAGGCTTCGGTGGACTGGTCCCAGTTGGCATCGCTGCCCACATACTTGTCGGGTCGGGTAGAGAGATAGATATCATACTGGTCAAAACCGAAGGTCTTAAGAACCTCCAGGTTGAGATTAAGAATATTAAATATCTCGTCTTCAAGCTGTTCCGGCATACAGAAGATATGGGCATCGTCCTGGGTAAAACCGCGAACACGCAATAGACCGTGGAGGGCACCAGCACGCTCATAGCGATAGACGGTACCGAGCTCACACCAGCGAATGGGGAACTCACGATAACTACGTTTATTACTGCTGTATATACCGATGTGAAAGGGGCAGTTCATCGGTTTGAGCTGGTAGCGGACATCGTCGATATCCATACCCGAATACATGTTCTCACCGTAGAAATCAAGGTGACCTGAAGTCTTCCAGAGATCCTGACGGGCTATATGCGGGGTGTAAAGCAGCTCATAATCGTTTCTGTAGTGGGCATCCTTCCAGTAGTCTTCAATCAGTTTACGAAGCAGGGCACCTTTGGGTTGCCACAGGATCAGGCCGGGGCCGATCTCGTCCTGCATGGTGAAGAGTTGCAACTCTTTACCCAGTTTACGATGATCCCGTTTTTTTGCCTCTTCCAAAGCATTCAAGTGTTTCTTGAGCGCTTTTTTATCAAAGAAGGCGGTACCGTAGATACGCTGTAGCATGGTGTTCTTTTCATCACCACGCCAGTAGGCACCAGCCACCCGCTGTAGTTTGAAGGCCTTGATCCAGGAGGTATTTGGTACATGGGGGCCACGGCAAAGATCGGTGAATTCACCCTGCTGATAGAGGCTCACAGAATCGGTGTCAAGGTCTTGGATAAGTTCCACCTTGTAGGTTTCACCTTCCGCCTCAAAGCGTTTGATGGCATCGGCACTGGTAATATCAGTGCGGATAAAGGGAGAGGCCGTACGGACTATCTCCTGCATCTTGGCTTCAATCTTCTCAAAATCTTCCGGCGTAAAGGGCTCTTTCCGTTCAAAGTCGTAGTAAAAGCCATTTTCAATGGATGGGCCAATGGCTACTTTGATGTCAGGTCCAAAGAGTTCACGAACGGCTTCCGCCATAACATGGGCAGTGGAGTGACGCAGCACTTCCAGGCCTTCAGCAGATCCAATCTGGATCAGGCTGAGGCTTGCGTCGCTGTGCAGGGGGCTTGCGAGATCAAGGATATTACCATCCACGCTGACGGCAACAGTTCTCTTGCGCTGTTTGTTGGATAGCAGCTCGGAGAGGGCCTCGCCCACGGTGGTTGTAGCAGGCATACGCACCGCTTCCCCATTTTCAATGCCAATTGTAATGTCGCTCATAAGTTAGGTCTATATAAAAGCAAAGGCTAAAATAA
>CAYWMZ010000280.1:0-4040 GCA_964459485.1 uncultured Desulfocapsa sp.
AATTCGAAATGTCTCGTCTGTCACTTAAAGGATGAGAATACTGCACTCATGCAGGGGGGAACGCAACCGAAGAGGAACAATCACAAGGCAGTCAATCAAATTAACTGGCTCCAGAAGCACTATGTCCCGAGTAAAACACATTTTTTCCTCATACCAGCCTCAAAAATCAATGGGCCACTCTTTGTAAAATTCAAGGATAGCAAGGGACAAAAGCTATTACGTTCTTTCCGCCTCCCTCCACTTACGCAGCTACCGCCTCGCCCTGGCAGCACCACAAAGCCCGCTATTTTGGGGTATTTCTTCCATGGCGTAAAACGTGGTATACTAAACTCTGCAACAATAAGCTGGGATACTGACAAACCAACAACTGGCCAGATTCTTTACGGATTAAAGGGAATTACTAAAAAAAGTGCCGAGGATCATCAATACCGTAAGCATCACAGTATTAGTTTGTCACCTATTTTACTTGGTAATACCTATCAATATTCCCTGTTATCAAAAGATGTCTATGGTAACATGATTCTCTCACCCCCAAATACTTTTTCCACTGTAAAGACAGGAGTTTTCCCAGAGCCTCAACGGTCACAAGATGGAAAGCAGCTCCCTCTCACCAATGAATTCAGCCGTGACCTCTGGTCTATCGATAAGCAATATTTTATCCGTATCACCACAAAAGAGGAGACAATGCTGGCCGTTGGCTATGATAAAACTTTGCCTCCCCCTCGTTCTCGTAGTAAAAAAAATCAACCACCGGAGGATCATGTGGCCCTCAAGCGTGATATCGACCTCAATATCACTGTCTGTTTAAACTGTCATACTGAGTATCAAACAGAGTATAGCCATCCCATCAATGTCGGCCCCAAACGAGGAATGATCTTCCCGAAAGAATACCCGCTGCTGGCCAACGGAAAAATGCATTGTATGACCTGCCACGACAGCCACGCTTCTAAAAATCCCGCTAGAATACGAAAACGCACCAAACAAGAGCTCTGCGTCGGATGCCATAAAAGTTACGGTTGATCTCTTTCTATTCTCTAGGGACTTAGCCAAAAATGGACATGTTTTATCAGATCGTGTTTATCTTGGAATTTTATCACAACCATACAATTGATATTTCGAGAATATCATTTTATAAATAATGAAGTGTTGGGGGAAAAGGGCATTCTCGGACAGCCTCTTTGCAAAATTTCCTTCTTAATACCTCAAATCTTCAATGGAGACACCCATGACAATCTACAAAAGAAAACAATTAAATATGAGTGTAAAAAAAACCTTCCAGCAATGGCTCCACATTCGAATCCTGGGGGTAATCATTCTCAGTTCTATTATTGCAGCACTCATCCTTTATTTTTACGCAAGAAATGAAATTGCATCCTCATTTTTTGATGCCCACATAAAGATCCGACGGGTAAGTGATCTCCTCTTGCCTGTTGTCGTTGCAGGGAGTATGGTGAGTATCGTCAGTGGGATAGTTCTAGCCTTGTTCCTGCCACAGAAAATCGCTGGTCCAATTTACAATATTGAAAATGGACTGAAACGTATCCAGAAGGGTGACCTGACTACCGTTGTCACACTCCGGAAGGGTGACATACTCATTGACCTTGCTGAAGAGGTGAACAGTGCGACCGTTGAAATCCATAATACAATTCGACAAAGTAAAGAGATATTAGCAGAACTGCTAACAAGTATAGAAACATCTTCTGAAAAAAGTATGATACAAAAAGGTGCAAAAAACCTACAGAACACCTTGAATCAACTAACGACCAAATAAGAACAATTCGTTACAATCAGATCTTGCACCCTGTATCATTACTTAAAATTATACATAAAAATCATCGTATGCTTCAGACTAGCCAACGACTTATCATTCTTTTTTTAGTTTCACTTTACCTGGTAATCGGATCTGATTCTGACGTCCTTGCTGCCACCATTCTCTCTCCAGTCTCTTCTCAAAAAATACTCATCCAGGCCAGGCTGCCACAATCGATTCTTATCCTAAAAGTTTCTAACAAAAAAGAACTCCCTCTTATACGAGTCACTACTGCCCAGAACAGGAAGGGAGAGGAAACCCTTATCAAACCTCTGCAACGGTACGAGAAGAATGGGGTTTCTTATATCCATTATAAACTCCACCTTAAGAAGGGCAAAAATAGGTTTGTTATTAATCCCGGGGAACAAGATCTGACAATCCGTTATCGGCCGGTAAGAACCCTGTTGAATGTCAATTTTGAAGATCCGAAGGCTTTTCTCTTCCACCGCACTGCGGTAATTCCTAAAGAATGCACTCTTTGCCATAGCAAAAAACTCCCAAAGGATGCCAATCTCGATGTGGCCAGATTAAGTAAAAACAGTGATTATTCTCCCATTTGCTTTTCCTGTCACCGAAGCCTAAGTGACACAAACAAGTGGCTGCATGGGCCAACTGCCAACATGTTCTGCATGAGCTGCCATCGTAAAGGAGAGGGAAATACTCGAATTACGATGCTTAGCGGTAAGGTCGACGATGTCTGCTTCCAGTGCCACATAAACAAGAAAAAATTTAGAGAACTCAAACACGTACATGGACCTGTGGGTACGGGTGATTGTACCATCTGCCATGATCCTCATGGGGATAAATACAAATTCCAATTGTGGGCAGATGGGAAAACAGATCTTTGTCTTGGCTGTCATTCTGACAAGAGAGATAGCGCCAAAGGTTCACTTGGTTTCACCCGTCACGGAATTATTCAGGGCGGTGGCTGTATTGCATGCCACAGTCCTCATGCCACTAATTATCGCTTTCAACTCTATAAACCGATTAACGAATTGTGTGTTAGCTGCCATCTGGAACTTGCCAACCTGAAAAAGGGCCACCCTGTAGGAAATCATCCTCTTAAGGGTAAAAAGGACCCCCGTCGGCCAGGTAGAGAACTCTCTTGTACCAGCTGCCACAACCCCCACGGTTCAAAATTTCGTTTTCTACTCATTGGTGATGTGTTGGGGGGGCATGTCTGTGGCATGTGTCACAATGACAACTGATTTTTTTTTGCCAAGAATCTGCTCTATGCTACTCCTGTACTCGTTGGCTTTTTACCCAACGCCCCAGAGCTTTGCTGCTGCTATACAGGAAAGCAAGGTAGAGGTTGAAGTACTGGCAATCCTGAAAACTGACGAACTCGGTGCAAAACTTGTTTATCCATCTTCTTTAACCTATGACAAAGAAATGGATGAGATATATGTCATTACCGGTGGTGATGGGAAAATAATTGTTTATAATGCTAGTTATTTTCCCATAGTCTCTTTGAGTAAGGGGCGAGGTGCAGATGCCCCCCGTGGGGTCTATATTGATAAGAATAGTACCCTATACATCTGTCAAGCTGCCACCATGGAATCTCCAGCCAAAATCACTACATTCAACCCTGCATTTTTCCCACAAAACGAAATCCTTTTCTCCTCCATTCCAGGTGCAGAGAATTTCAGTCCGCAGAAAATGATTAAGAATAAGAATGGTGACATGTATATCACTGGTCTCAACACCCGTGGTGTTCTCGTTCTCGATCCTGAAGGGAATTTTTCCCATTGGCTCAAACCATTGGATAAGATCTTTAGCGAAGAAGATGAAAGCAACCGCCGTGACGACGGCGTAGAGTTGGTACCAGAACTTGTACCCATAGCGTCGCAGACAGCAGATGGAGATCAATCAAACAAACTAGAGGAGAGTGATTTCAATATGAGGGATTTTCTCCCTTCAAACCTCCTGCCCACCATCAGTAAAGATGAGACTCAAACAGTAGACAGCTCCCTTAAACCTGTGCAAGTCGCAGATGTTATAACTGACAGTTCTGGACACCTCTATGTCCTTAGTGAAGAAACCAGCAAGATATACGTCTACGACCAGAACGAAGAATTTCTTTTTTCCTTCGGCCAAAAAGGCGGTTCAACCGGTAAGATGAGCCGTCCCAAAAGCTTGGTAATAGATGAAAAGAAAAAGGCCCTCTATGTGGTGGACTACATGCGCCACACCATACTTATATATGACCTTGGAGGGAAGTTTATGTACG
>CAYWMZ010000281.1:0-4039 GCA_964459485.1 uncultured Desulfocapsa sp.
AAGGAGTCTCCATCAAACGCAGGGTACTGGTTCTTATGGATACCCAGTGGGAGGCCAAACCGTACTACCTGTATCGGCCCCGTTTTATTACCCGATCTGTTATTAAACAGGCCAGGAAAAAGCTCAAGCTGCACAAGGCCCTCCTTGACCGCATTGAGGCAGAGATTGGCGTTGACCGTGAAGTCGTTATTGCCATCTGGGGCATAGAGTCCCGCTTTGGAAAAAACAGTGGCGGCTTTAACGTACTACAGACCTTGAATACCCTTTTTGATGCCTATCCCCGCAGATCCGATTTTTTTAGACAGCAGCTCCTGGAATTCCTTATCCTCTGCAAAGAAAATGGTTACAATCCCCGCTTCATAAAGGGCTCTTATGCCGGAGCCTTTGGCCAAACTCAGTTTATCCCCTCCAGTTTCAGGGCCTATGCTGTAAGTTTTGACGGGGACAGGCGTCGTGATGTCTTTGGCTCAACTGCTGATATCCTGGCCTCCATTGCCAGCTACCTCCGTTTCTTTCACTGGAGCCTGGATGGCCCGCTCTATGCCGATATTGGCCCCCGCCTCAAAGGCATCCAGGTGATCCAGGCACACAAACTTGGCCGCAAGGGCCTGCTGCCTTACCTTACCGTCCAAAAGGAACAGGCCGTGGCCCTGCCAATCCCCCCTGAAAACAGAGAACTGACCATAGTCGGACTTGAGGTAGACCCGAAGAAGGGGGGCGGCATGCGCTATATTGCTGGTTACCCCAACTTCCAGGCCATCACCCAATGGAACCATTCCAACCGCTATGCCATGGTGGTCAGTGAACTGGCCGAGGCCATCAAATAGACCATGTACTGCCTGCGCCCCGTTAACACCATTGTCCTCTTCTTGCTGGCACTCCTCCTTCTCAATGGTTGCGCCACTCCACCATTAAGCAGACTGGCCCCGGAAAACAAACCGCTCCTGAGCGATGACATCAACCTGGAAGGACTCCTTACTGCCGCAGTTCGCCATCTGCACTACCTGAACACCCTGGATGCCGCTAAAACTGTAAAGCTTGGGTCTGATACCTATACTGTTTCCTGGATGCGCAGCTCCATGGAGTCTTTTATCGACATCCTGAGACAAGACCCGGCCCCTGCTGAACTTGCCCGTATTATCCGGGAAAATTACACCTTCTATCAGGCAGGTGGCAGAGAGGATCTGCCTCATGGAGAGATGCTGGTTACCGGATACTACGAGCCTTTCCTTAAGGGGAGTCTCACCCGAGAGGCCCCCTTTCTTTATCCCCTGTACGCACCTCCAGACTCGCTTGTGCAACTGCTTGACCCCAAAAACAATAAACACATTTCCAAACGCAGGGATGCACAAGGCCGACTGGTTCCCTACTGGACCCGGCGTGAGATAAATGAAGAGGGACGGGCGGCCGGCTTTGAACTGGTGTACATTGAGAGTCCAATCGATGCCTTTATCCTTCATGTTCAAGGCTCGGGAAAGATCCAGCTTCAGGACGGAAGCATCCGTTCCATACACTATGCGGCATCCAACGGACTGGAATACTTCTCCATAGGAAAGCTGCTGGTGGATAGTGGTAAAATGAACCTAAGCGAGGTCTCCATCCCCACTATCCGCAGCTATCTGAAAGCCCATCCGGACGAACAGGATGCCATCCTGAACCACAATATCAAATTTATCTTTTTCAACTGGGCTCCGGACGGTGATCCGATGGGAAGCCTGGCTGAGCCCTTAGTTGCCGGACGTTCCATTGCCGTTGATCCCGAAATCCTGCCCCAGACCGCCCTTGCCTTTATGGAAAGCAGAAAACCGGTACTCGATGCCGATGGCAACATCAGCGAATGGGTGCCCTTACACCGCTTTGTCTTTCCACAAGATACAGGAGCTGCCATCAAAGGAGCAGGCCGTGCCGATCTCTACTGGGGCAGCGGTGAGTATGCTCAGAAGGCGGCTGGTAGTATGAAGGAGAGTGGGCACCTCTACTTTCTGGTGAAGAACTCTTTTGAGAAACAGAGCAAATAGATATGAAAGGGGCCTGGAGGCAGAATACAGAGGTATTCGAAAAGCGAGCGGCGGAATATGACAGTTGGTTTGAAGAAAGCCTCCTCTTTGAAATAGAGACCGCCGCCATTGCCGACCTGCCCCTCAGTTCCAGTCCCCTGTCTTTGGAAATTGGTGTGGGTCCCGGTCGTTTTGCCCAAGCCTTTGACACCGGATTTGGTATAGATCCCGCCCGTGCCCCCCTGAAGCTTGCCATGTTGCGAAATGTTGCATCCTGCCAGGCAATTGGCGAGGCCCTGCCCTTTCTACCCCGTTCCATGACCAGGATAGCACTCTTCTTCACCCTCTGCTTTGTCGCAGATCCGCCCAGAGTCATCAGTGAAATTCACCACATACTAAAAGACACCGGACAACTTGTCCTTGGTTTTATCCCGGCTGGGGGCGTCTGGGGCAAGGATCTGCAACACAAAAAAGAGGCTGGGCATCCCTTCTATAAATACGCCCATTTCTTTACAACCACGGAAGTCACTGCACTCCTGCACTCTGCCGGGTTTATTGTAACCACGGCACGCTCCACACTGTACCAAAATCCTGGCAAGGTGCAACAATCAGAAACGCCCCAGGAAGGGTTTGATGATGATGCCGGTTTTGTGGCTCTGCTTGCCGTAAAGAATAATTTGACATACACTAAACAGCATAAGGGTTGAAAATTTTCAGCCTCTCCAAGAGGTCCTCGGGAGAGAGGCCTTTCACCGATACATTCAGGAGGTCTCCATGAAATATCTGTCTTTGACAACGGCTCTTTTCAGCGTTCTGTTTTTTAATGCATACGGACATGCAGCAGATTCTTACCAGGTCGTTTTTGAAACCATGGATTGTAGCGGCAATACAGGTTTTGCCACAGTACAACCCGGCGAGATCTACAGGGTAGTAAATGGCGACTGCAGCAATCCTGAAGCTCCGGGGAAAAAGCTCAAGCAGCTCCTGGTTCATGACGGTAAAGGCAGCTACACCGCCTACAGCCTGACTCAGGAGGAGGCTCGAACTGTTATGACAGATGTAAAGGAGTATATGCGCTCCCAGAAAGGCCTCCTGGATCGCTCCAACTCCATCATTCTCAGCCACTAAAGCGATGTTTTACCAACGCTCAGGGGGCAACCGGATTGTACTTATCTTTCTTGTGGCCCTTCTCTTGGGAATATCTGCCTGTTCCACCCCTCGCCACGACACCGCTTTACAAACACCAGCACGTTCTGGCAACAGTGTTAATCTGCGAAATCAGGGTGCGGTAAAGGCACTGCTCCTGCAACAGTATAAAGAGTGGTACAAGACGCCCTACAGGATGGGGGGGATGAGTAAGAAGGGCGTTGATTGTTCCGGTTTTACCTACCTTACATTCCACAGCAAGTTGGGCTACACCATTCCGCGCAGCACCGATAGACAGGTACTGATCGGTACCAAGGTGCCCCGGGGCTCACTGCATGTTGGTGATCTGATCTTTTTTCATACCAGCGCCTTTTACAACCATGTGGGCATCTACCTTGGGGATGCCACATTTCTCCACGCCTCCACAAGTAGGGGCGTTATGATCTCAAGCATGAAGCTTGAATACTGGGCCAACAGGTACTGGACAGCACGAAGAATCTCCGACTAGCACCATAAGATCCTAACCTTATTTTAAAACAAAAAGGGGTGCAGGAAAGATATCTTTCCTGCACCCCTTTTGTCTTCTTTTGAACTGTGCGGCCAGCTATCGTCCTGCTGGAAAGACAGCCATCCCTTTTGCAATTCCACTGCCCGAGACTGCACTGCAGTAGGAGATCTTCTCTTTGGTCTTAGTCACCCTGATGGTTCCCGCAACCGTCATTTCAGAATCAAGGACTTCACCAGTATCGGGATCAACCAGTTCATCTACACCGCCCACCTGAAATTCACGTCCCACAGTAACACCCTCACGGCTGCCACGGTTAATGATAATCTTGTCACCTTTCTCCATCAGCACAGATCCTTCCCAAGGAATGGAGTCAAGCTGTTTAATCAGA
>CAYWMZ010000282.1:0-4038 GCA_964459485.1 uncultured Desulfocapsa sp.
ACCATCTCCTAATGTCAGAGGAGCATCTTGAAATTCTCCGTCACGTATTAAACTAGTATGACAGGCGGACTATTGAGGCCAAATATAAATTTGGCCATCAACAGCACCAGCACCAGCGCCAGGGATATACCAACAATCAAGGATTAGCAGATCACTACTATGCCGTCCTTGGCCTTGAACCAGGTGCCGATAAGGATGCGATCAAGAAGGCCTACCGAAAACTCAGCATGAAATATCATCCGGATAAGGTTGGCCACTTAGGAACAGAATTTCGCAGCGTGGCCGAAGAAAAGATGAAAGAGATCAACTCAGCATACGACTTTTTCAAAAGGGCATGATACTGTTTTCTACGCCCTTTCTATTTATTCATTAGATACTTTTGATACCACAAGGAGCACCCATAATGACCATCTCAACTAAAATGCGTAGTTTTGCCGAGAAATCTTCCTGGATCCGTAAGATGTTTGAGGAAGGAGCCAAGATGAAGGCCGAGTACGGCACCGACAACGTCTTTGACTTCAGCCTTGGCAACCCCGATGTGCCACCGCCACCCGAGTACAACAAGGCCATTCAGGAAATCGTTGCCAACGAGACCCCTGGAATGCATGCTTATATGCCCAACGGCGGATACCCCTGGGTACGCGAGGCACTTGCCGGAAAGATGTCCAAGGAGCAGGGTGTCGATGTCTTCCATGGCGACATGCTCATGACCTGCGGGGCAGCCGGTGCCTTAAATGTGGTGATGAAATCACTGCTCAACCCAGGCGAAGAGGTCATTCTTCTTGCGCCCTACTTTGTCGAGTACAACTTCTATGTGGACAACCACGGTGGAGTCAGCAAGGTGGTGCAGACCGATGAGGAATTCAACCTGGACATGGCTGCCATTGAAGCCGCCATCACCGAAAAAACCAAAGCGATTATCATCAACTCCCCCAATAATCCAACGGGTCAGATATACTCCCAGGAAGCTCTCAACGAGCTTGGCGCCCTCCTCGATCTCAAAGGGGCAGAGTTCAAGACCACCATCTATATGCTGGCAGACGAACCCTACCGCAAGATTATCTTTGACAACAACGTGGTGGGCAGTATCTTCCAGTCCACCAAAAACTCCATCGTGCTCTCCTCCTACTCCAAGGATCTGTCCCTGCCGGGTGAGCGTATCGGATATCTTGCGGTACATCCAGACATTACCGATAAGGCGGCACTTCTTGATGCCATGACCCTGGCCAATAGAATCCTGGGCTTTGTCAATGCCCCGGCCCTGATGCAGCGTGTTGTTGCAGAACTCCAGGATGCCAGTGTGGATACCTCCATCTATGTATCAAGACGGGAGACCTTCTGCAAACTGCTCAGCGATGCCGGTTACGAGTTTATTCCGCCAAAAGGTGCCTTCTACGTCTTCCCCAAGGCCCCCATCAAAGATGATGTAAAATTCTGTGCCATCCTCCAGGAAGAGAAGATTCTGGCCGTTCCCGGACAGGGATTTGGAGCCCCGGGATATTTCCGTCTGGCGTTCTGTGTCAGTGATTCTGTAATTGCAGGATCAGCAGATGCCTTTAAACGGGCCATGGCCAAGGCTCTGGCCCTGTAATCGTACCAGGAACAGCAGGCCATGACTCTTCTTAACCTTATGACATTTGCTGTAGCCATGTTTCTCCTTGCCGCATCTCCTGGTCCCGGCGTCTTTGCCACCGTTGCCAGAGCCCTGGCCAGTGGCTTTAAACATGCTGCTATCCTGGTGCTTGGAATTATTGTTGGCGATCTGATCTTTCTGCTCCTTGCCATCTATGGTCTTGCGACCATGGCTGAACTCCTTGGCGGCTTTTTCAGCATTATTAAATATGGTGGCGGCCTGTACCTAATCTGGCTTGGAGTGCATATCTGGAGAACTCCTGTGTCCTCAACCTCTGTCACTGGAATAAAAGAACTTTCATGGCGACGAAACTTCGGAAGCGGACTTGCCATTACCCTCGCTAACCCCAAGGTAATACTCTTCTACTTAGGATTTCTGCCGACCTTTGTTGACCTGGAACAGCTCAGCCGACTCGACATCCTGGCCATCGCTGCTGTTCTGGCTCTGGTTCTGGGAACGGTACTGCTCTCCTACGCCTTCGCCGCAGAAGTGGCAGGGCAACTCTTTACAAACAAAAAATCACTGCATACTGTTAACAAGGGAGCGGCGGCGGTAATGATTAGTGCTGGCTGTGCAGTTCTCCTGAAAGAGTAGCGCTAAAAGGGTCTGAAGGGCATGAAAGGATCTTTACAGACCAAACATTAGTTAATACTGTTTCTCAATCATAATTTTCCCCGCACCAGTGTGGGGAAGGATACTTAACTCATCTCAAAAACAGGAGCACATTGTGGCTAAACAAGTACAGATAGACCAGGAAGAATGTATTGGATGCGAAACCTGCGTGGAACTCTGCAAAGATATCTTTGCCTTCAACGAAGACGAGAGTAAAGCCTATGTTATTAAAGAAGAGGGTGGTGATGAAGACTGCATAGACGAGGCCATGGGCTCCTGCCCAGCGGAGTGCATCACCTACGAATAACCCCCGTTATAGTCCGCCCTTACAACTCCATTATCCAGATAAACTCATAGCTGGATAATGGAGTCTTTTCTATTCGCCCCTCAAAAACCGCCCTCTTATGCGAAGACAAGAGAAAGAGCTCACAGACCCGACTGTACTCGAAGCCGTCATCAGTAAGGCTCGGGTGTGTCGACTGGCCATGATCCATAACAACAGGCCCTATGTTGTCCCCCTCTCTTTTGGCTTTCAGGATAACTGCCTCTACTTTCATGGTGCCCTTGAGGGGAAAAAGGTTGATGCCATCCGCCACAATCCCGAGGTCTGTTTCGAATTTGATCAACTCCTGGATATCGTGGAGGCGGAGAAGGCCTGTAGTTGGGGGGCACATTACCAATCCATAGTTGGCTATGGCCAGGCGGTGCTCCTTTGGGAGGATGAGGAAAAACGCCAGGCACTCCAGATCATCATGGCCCAATACAGTAACCGGGAGTTCGATTTTCCCGATGAAACACTTAGAGGCACAGCCGTCATCCGTCTCACAATTGAGAGTATAACAGGAAAACAGGCCTGACTAGAGCCGAGAAGCACCCCCTCATGAAACCCTTCCTGGTAATCCCCCTGGCTATTTTCATCTTAGTAATGCCTGCACTCCAGGCAGTCCAGGCCACCCCTCTCCTTAAGGTTGAGCTTACCGGGCTAGAAGAACCTTTTGCCACCAATGTCCTCTATTACCTTGCAATTGAACGTGAAAAAACAAGTGCTGATCTGACCGTCCACTGGATAAAGAGACTCCATGATGAAGCACCCAAAAACATCCGTGCAGCACTACAGCCCTACGGCTACTACCATCCCATAATCCAGGCCCGGCTCACAGAAAAGAATAGCACCTGGCTGGCCAGTTACATCGTGGATAAAGGCGTCCCCCTCAAGCTCAACAAACTGGATATCCAATGGTTCGGAGAAGGGGCAAGTGATCCTGCTTTTACCAAAAGTATCCAGGAGTACCATAAGCGTGCCAGCGGTCTACTCAACCACGCCGAATACGAGGCAGCCAAAAACAGGTTTATGGCCATTGCCCTCGCCAACGGCTATCCCAAGGCCAGATTTCTCAAAAGTGAATGGCTGGTCGATCTGGACACGAACAGCGCCAACCTGACCCTCCATATGGATACCGGAAAACTCTACCACTTTGGAGATATCCTGTTCAAACAGGATTTTCTTGATCCTGAACTGCTGCAACATTACGTCACCATAAAGAAAGGTGCCCCCTATTCCCATGAGGCCTTACTGGAGTTTCAGCAGAACCTGATTGCCAGTAACTACGCATCTGAAGTCCGTATCAAGCCCCTGTACCAGGAGGCTGTAGACGAACTCCTGCCACTGGAGGTTCTGCTCACCCCCATCGTACCCCATAAGCTTTCCTTTGGTCTCGGCTATGAGACAGACATAGGGGTTCGTGGTTCTGCACGCTGGACAGACCGCCTGATCAACCGCCATGGCCACCATT
>CAYWMZ010000283.1:0-4031 GCA_964459485.1 uncultured Desulfocapsa sp.
CCGATTTCTCCCTCAATATGCTGCGTGAGGCCAAAAAGAGGTTCTCGGATCAGGCCATTTCCTGGCAGGCCAGTGATGCCAACTGTCTCCCCTATAAAGATGGAAGTTTTGCCTCGGTAAGCTTTGGCTACCTGCTGCGCAATGTGGATGACAGCCTTCTGGTTTTAAAGGAGATACACCGGGTATTACAACCGGGTGGCCGGGTGGTATGTCTTGATACCACACCCCCTGAGAAGAATCTGCTCTATCCCTTTATCCGGTTCTATTTTCGCTACGGGATTCCCCTGCTTGGCCATTTTATTGCCAGTGATGAATCGGCCTACAGTTACCTCACCGGTTCCACCATGGGCTTTCATAAGGCGGAGGAATTGGCCGAAATATTTAGGCAGGCCGGATTTGTGGATGTGGAGTATAAGAAGTTTATGATGGGAACTATTGGAGTGCATTGGGGGCGGAAGCACTGCTAAACGGTTCCTTTCTTGCTGGGTTTGGAAAAATAAGAATGAATAAAAACTAAATGACAGAATATTATGTTGATACAACCAGTAAGCAGTAAAAGTTCTGAAGGGGAGAAGTGCCTTGCTGCACTCCTGTCCCGTTTTCAGCCAGCCGATAGTAGCTGCCGAGATCTGGTGGCGGGTATAATCGCTGAGGTGAAGGAGCAGGGTGATGAAGCGGTTCTCAAATATACCCGGAAGTTCGATGCCCCCAATCTGACTGTGGCAGAACTCAAGGTTTCGGCAGCCGAGCTGAAAGAGGCCTATGGTCTGGTGGATGACAGCTTTATGGAAACCCTTGGTAAGGCCATTGAGCGTATTCAGCTGTTTCACGAACGGGAGATGGAAGATTCCTGGATGCAAACCCGTGACAATGGTACCATCGTGGGACGCATGGTACGTCCCGTTGATGCGGCGGGGCTCTATGTGCCTGGTGGACAGGGCGGCTCCACTCCGCTGGTCTCTTCTGTGTTGATGAACGGTATTCCAGCTGGTATTGCAGGGGTTGAGCAGCGGGTAATGCTGACTCCCCCCAATAAAGAGGGCAAGATCAGCCCCCATCTGCTGGTGGCAGCCCAGGAAATAGGCATTGTTGATGTCTTTAAGGCGGGTTCGGCCTGGGCCATTGCGGCTCTGGCTTTCGGTACTGAGACTATTCCAGCCGTCGATGTGATTGTGGGGCCGGGAAATCAGTTTGTAACCGAGGCCAAATCCCAGGTGTCGGGGATGCTGCGAATCGATATGATTGCCGGGCCTTCCGAGGTCTTAATTGTAGCCGATAACACGGCCAAGGCCAATCATGTGGCGGCAGATATGCTGGCCCAGGCAGAACATGATCCCATGGCTCTGGCCATTGTGGTCACCACCGAAGAGGCATTGGCAAAAGATCTGCTGCCGGAACTTGAACGGCAGCTTGGGAATCTGAGCCGCCATGAAATAGCAGCAAAATCTTTGCGGGATCGGGGGGTGATTCTCATCGTTGACGATCTGGAAGAGGCGGTGACTATTGCCAATGATATCGCAGTTGAACATCTGGAGCTTATGGTGCAGGACCCATGGGGGCTGTTACCGCAGATCCGCCACGCAGGGGCTATTTTTCTGGGGCACAACACGCCTGAGGCAGCAGGTGATTACCTGGCAGGGCCAAATCATGTGCTGCCCACCATGGGTACGGCACGATTTTCTTCGGCACTTGGGGTGGAGACTTTTCTTAAGAAGAGTTCCATCATCAGCTATTCCCGTGAGGCCCTGGAGGAAGATGGTGATCATATCCGTCTGCTTGCAGGTCTTGAAGGCCTTACTGCCCATGCCGCCTCTGTAACAGAGCGTTTGCAAGACAGATGAAAAAAGTAATCTGATGAAAGCTGACATTGACTTTAAGAAGAGGCTTGCTGAGTCCTGCCGGATCCTTGAACTGCCGGAACTGGACAGTGAGGCGCTGGAAAGACTTTTTGTCTATTTCAAGGAATTGAAGCGTTGGAGCCAGCGGATGAACCTTATCGCCAAACGGGCCACTGACGTAGAGATACTTGAAAAACATTTTCTCGATTCTCTGACCCTGCTTCCGCTTCTGGCCGATTTTGCCGGGGAGGCGCATCTCCTTGATATTGGTACGGGTGCCGGTTTTCCGGGGCTGGTGTGTAAGGCGGCATGGCCCGAGTTGCGCTTGACCCTGGTTGAACCCCGTCAGAAACGGGTGGCCTTTCTCTCCCATATTGTAAGGAGTCTGCATCTTGACGGTATTACCATTCTCAATTGCCGGGCGGAGGATGAGGAGCAGTTGCCCGCTGATGCTGGTTATAGCCATATCACCAGCCGGGCAGTGAGTGAAATAAAGCTGTTTCTGGCAATGTGCGGCCGTTTTATGGCACCTGGGGTCCAAGTGATCTGCATGAAGGGGCCGAAATGGCAGGAAGAGTTGGAGGCCTTTGAACAGAGCAAAGAGGCGGGGCGGTTTCAGCTCAGCCATACAAAAGAGTACAGCTTAGCCCAGCTTGAAGGGACACGCAGGTTATTGGTATTTGAAAGAGCGTAATATTTTATAGTTTTATTTTAAAAGGAAAAAGAGATGAAAAACATAGCAATTCTCGCAGGTGATGGAATAGGTCCTGAAGTTATGGCAGAGGCCATAAAGGTACTCGATGTGGCCCAAAAAAAGTTTGATTTTGAGCTGAGCTATCAGCATGCAGATGTGGGTGGCATTGCCATTGATAATCATGGCGAGGCCCTGCCCGCCTCCACCCTTGAGCTGTGTGAGAAGAGTGATGCTATCCTCTTTGGCTCTGTTGGCGGCCCGAAATGGGAGGCGCTGCCTCCCGAGCAGCAGCCGGAACGGGCAGCACTGCTGCCCCTGCGTAAGCACTTTGATCTTTTCTGTAACCTGCGTCCGGCACGGGTCTTTAAATCACTCACCGGGGCCTGCCCGTTGCGTGCCGATATTATCGGTGAGGGCTTTGATATTCTCTGTGTGCGTGAACTCACCTCCGGCATCTACTTTGGGACTCCCAAGGGACGTGAGGGAGAAGGGGCCAATGAGTTCGCTTATGATACCATGGTTTATAAACGTTCTGAGATCGAGCGTATTGCCCGTATGGCCTTTGATGCTGCACGGCTCCGCAACAAGAAGGTAACTTCCGTTGATAAGGCCAATGTACTCACCACCATGGTGTTGTGGCGTGAGGTAGTGATCGAAGTATCCAAGGACTATCCGGATGTGGAGTTATCACACATCTATGTGGACAACGCCACCATGCAGCTGGTGCGCGATCCACGTCAGTTTGATGTGATGCTTTGTGGCAATATGTTTGGAGATATTATCTCCGATGAATCCGCCATGCTTACCGGTTCCATGGGGCTGTTGGCTTCGGCCAGTCTCAATAAAGATAAATTTGGCCTCTATGAGCCGGCAGGTGGATCAGCACCGGATATAGCGGGCAAGGGAATAGCAAATCCCATAGCAGAGGTTCTTTCCGCTGCCATGATGCTTCGCTACAGCTTCGGGCTTGATACCGCCGCCGCTGCCATCGATGCCGCCGTTGAGGCCACCCTTGATAAGGGGATTCATACGGCTGATATAGCAATCGATCCCACCCGCACAGTCGATACTGCTGCCATGGGTGATGCCATCGTTGCGGCACTGTAATGGAAGGGTGCTCCAAATATGTTGTGGTGGCCAATCGGGCCTCCATAGAGCTTGGTAAAAAGGTGGCCTCCCAATTGGGGCTGCCTTTCACCGCCATGCTCCACAAAGAGTTTGCCGATGGAGAAAATTATCACGCATTTCCGGATGATATCGCGGGAAAGACCCTGATCATCGTTGGTAGCACCCACTCTGAGGCCTCCCATCAGGAACTGATGGATCTGATCCAGGGGGGGCGTTACTGGAATGCAGCCAGCGTCAATGTGGTGATTGAATCAGAGAGAACAATTGCCCCTAACTCGCCTCCGGATAGTACATAGTTTCCAATACTTATTTCTTTTGTCACCAAATGCTTGCGAACCCTTTCATCAACACCTTTATAATGACCGCAAAGC
>CAYWMZ010000284.1:0-4027 GCA_964459485.1 uncultured Desulfocapsa sp.
GAGAGGGGGGGGTGCAGTATGCTACAGTGTGCAAAAGGTGTTAAGAACTTGGAGTTGTATCAAAAACGACTCAAGCAGTTTGTGGATGAAGTCGGGGTCTATCCCGTGAGTTGTGAAAAACTTGCGGCTGGTCGGAGTGATCAACAATGGTTGGAACAGGTCATTGCCGGTGGGGCCAAAATTGTCCAGCTTCGCGATAAAGAGAGTTCGGATCGAAAGCTGCTGGAAAAGGCTCTCTACTTTCGGGAGAAGACCCGTGAGGCCGGGGTTCTGTTTTTTCTCAATGACCGGGCTGATATTGCCCTGTTGTCCGATGCGGACGGAATGCATGTGGGCCAGAACGATCTCCCTCCTGCTGAAATCAGAAAACTGGCTCCCGATATCCTGATTGGCTTCTCCTGCAATACCGAGGAGCAGACAAAGCTACTGGGGCAGGAGGTGGCACGGGGAGAGAGTGCGGTCTCTTACTATAATATAGGCCCCCTGTTTGAAACAGGAACCAAAGAGGGGCTACATCATTTCCTGGGTGCAAAGGGTATTTCCGAATTTTCCAGACATTGCACTCTGCCCTTCACCGTTATGGGCGGTATAAAGCTTCAGCATGTCGATGAACTGCTCCAGACAGGGGCGCAGCGTATTGCTGTGGTCACTGCTATCAGTCAGGCCCAGGATATTGCAAAAGAAACGGCTCGCTGGCAGCAGCAGATAATTGATTCCAGGCAGGGGAGGGGATGATGCTTGAGTTACAGAAAGAACTCCAGGGATTACAGGATGAAATTGAATTGCTTATCCGTTACGCAGTACCCGTTGCAGAGCAGGAGAAGGCCTGTGAATACCTTGGTCGTTTTAAAGATGACGGATTTGCCTTTGGAGTGATCAGGGATTTCTACCGAACCCTGCCCGATGCCCATGAAGAGGCATTACTGAAGATCTCGGTGATTGAGGAAAAGGAACAGGTCTACCTGCTGCTCCTCAGTACTGCCAATCATCATCACATCTATCTTACCAATGATGAAGAAGGGCTTTTTTTAGGAGAATGGGAGCAGGGGCTTCAAGACAAACAGATCCTGGCTTTCTTCGACTACCCCGACACTGCAGCCTTTCGGAAACATCATGCTTCAAGGGCTGTCTGTCGTGAATATATTGCTCTTGAGCGGATGGACGAGGATGTCTGTCCATCCTGCGGGGTGCGTTCGGGGGGGCTGCATACCCTTGGCTGTCCGGTGGAGGTCTGCCCCTGGTGCAGCGGCCAGTTGAACCACTGTAATTGCCGTTTTGAGCAGCTTGATGTGGAAGAGTTACAGGATGAGAAACGCTTAACGGACCTGGAGGATAAACTTGAAAAGAAGGGGAGGGTGCCCTACGCCAGGGAACAGCGGCCTGGATTTTTGTCGGAGGTCGGGGGATGAAGATCTGCCGTGCTAAGTTTTTCCGGGTACAGAGTCTTCCATGGTGTATGTGATTTTTAAAACAGGGTGGAAAGGGTGAGAAAAATTCTTCTATTGCTTTCTCTTGTACTCTTGAGTGAAGCATCTCTTCAAACATATCATTATTTTTTCCCAACGAAGATCTTCTTTAGACATACATATGAGCAGAGTAAAGGATTAGGCTTTGGTGAAGATTTTGATTTTCGTCTCAACTCCCAAGGATTTAAGGATCTTGAGTTTGGAATAAAAAAAGAGGGAACATTCCGCATTGTGGCCATCGGAGACTCGTTTGCCTTTGGCTCTGTTCCGTACCGGGACGCCTTCCTGACTCTGTTACAGAAAAAATTATCTACGGCAGGGAAGCAGGTTGAGCTCTTGAATATGGGGGTACCATCGCTTCCACCCCAGGAGTATGTGTACCTGCTTGGTTTGGAGGGGCTGGCCATGGATCCCGATATGATCCTCCTCACTCTTTTTGTTGGTGACGACTTCTCCGCAAGTCAGGCCAAGAGCATCTTAGATAAATCAGCCTTAGTGGCCCTTGGGAAAAAGGTGCTGGATTCTACTAAGACCTTTTCCGGAAGAATCCTTCATAAGGGCAGGTACTGTGACACCTGTCCGGTACTTGCGGATGCTCTCTTTATGACCATTGAGACAGAAAAGGCATATCTCTTTGAAAAGGAAAACAGAACATTTGGCAATGAACTTGAGAATGTCCAGTATTCGTTAGGAAGAATTCGTGATATTTGCAACCGGGAAGGTATCGAGCTCTTTGTAGTGGTGATTCCAGATGTAGTTCAAATAGATACTTCTCTTGAGGCAACGCTTAGACAAAATATGAGTTCTGTAATTTCTGAAGATTCCTGGGATATTGAGCAGCCTGGCCGTGCTCTGACGAATTGGCTGAACGCTAAAGGAATCCCCTCCATTGATCTGTACCAGGGCCTTAAAAATAGCACCGTTCCTGTCTACAAAGTCAGTGATGTTCATTGGAACATTGCTGGCAATAAACTTGCCGCAGAGCAGGTCTTTTCAAGGCTGACAACACTTTTGGAGTAGTGAATGGGGACATCAAAGGCGTTTTCAAACCCATAACCAACCTTTGCCACAACGATCTTATTTTTCAGTGATCTCAACCCCTGCCATTTTGAGGCAGTTTGGGTACTTATTACGGCATCAATTCGGTCAGTCTCCAGATATTGGCCAGCAATGAATCTCTCAGGCATATCTGCATATATCTTCTCTTGTCAATATAAAAACATATTGGAAAGCAGAGGGCTATTTGCCGGTGTCATACACCAACTCAAGCACATTGCGGATATACTGCTCACTGCTGCAACTGCGAATGGCCTCTTCCGGAAAGGCAACCTTGCCCTGAAAGTGGGCAGCCAGTTTGTCAAAAAGGAGAACCCTGTCCTTAGCATACAAAGAGTCCCGACGCCTCAAGGCTTGCAAGGCGATATCTGCCTCTGCCGGGTGTACCATCTGGCGTAGGCGTGCCACCAGATGGGGGAAGCTGCGTAAGGAGTTGAACTTCTGCTCTCCTATGCTACTGAGATCCGGACTTTGAAAACGTGGCAGGCTGACCACCACGGTGTTGGCCACCCGGTCGCCCAGGCGCTGGTAGCTCGGGGAAAAGAAGGAGGCCGCTCCACCCACCAGGTAAAAGAGGGGCAGGGAGTCTATCACCCGCAGCAGATTTCTCATCACCACCTGACTGGGGTGGAGATGCAGTCCCTGTCGATCCATTACCCGGAGTCGTAGAGTACGTTTGCCAACGGTCTGGCCATGCCAGAGCCATTCAAGTGCCATGGCATAGCCCAAAGAGACAAGGGTGCTGATCAGGATGTAGAGGGCTTTGGAGATGTCCGGGGCAAGGGCAATCAGGTAGCGGAATAAAAACTGTTGTAGGAACAGTATGATGGCCAGGATCACCAGAAAATCCACACCCCAATCAAAGAAGCGCATCAGGGGGCTGGCCAGGTCAAGGGTGAAGGCGATACCCTCCGGGGTCTGTATATGTAACTGAACTTTTTTTTGATACATGCTCGTACTCAGGTGTATGGCACCCGGATTCGTTTTGATGAATGATTTGAACCTAATGGGATCATGTTCAGCCTCATGTTCAGCCTCAGCCTCTCCCTGCCTTTCCTATCCCGCTACGGCTCAGGTAGAAGATCAGCAGGGTCAGTTCGCAGACACCAAAGGAGATCTTCAGCCAATAGGGTAATATCGGTTCATGGTACTGGGAGAAGAAGGCCTCGATCAGTCCGGCCCAGACCAGCATCATTGCCACTCCTGCAATCAGTGTCATTAAATCCGGCAATACGGCGCGCAGACGCTGTACCAGTGGTGTTCGATCTCCATGGCCGATCATGGCCCCAGCAAGAACAAGCCCTGTCTGCCCCGCAACCAGAAATGCGGGGATCTCAATGGAGCCATGGGGTAACAGCCAGCCCACCAGAAAGACTCCCTGTCCGGAAAGAAGATAATCGGCCGAGATGGCCCCTAGGATCAGGCCGTTGTAAAAGAGTGAAATCACCGTGCCAGCACCATAGCTGAGACCAAGGCCCATGGCCAGAAGCGCCACCTTGATATTG
>CAYWMZ010000285.1:0-4007 GCA_964459485.1 uncultured Desulfocapsa sp.
GGAATGACGGAGAGTCTGTAGAAGAGATCTTCTCGGAATTGTCCTTCTGACACGAGTTTTTCAAGGTCACAGTGGGTTGCGGCTACGATACGGGTATCTACTGGAGTTGCTTTTAGTGCTCCAACGGCCTCAAATTCACGCTCCTGAAGGACACGTAGGAGTTTGGCCTGGAGTGATGGCTTCATGTCTCCAATTTCGTCAAGAAACAGGGTGCCACCATCGGCATATTCTATACGTCCAATCTTATTGTGGGTGGCTCCGGTGAATGCGCCTTTGGTGTAACCAAAAAGCTCACTTTCCAGGAGGTCATCTGGAATAGCAGCACAGTTCACAGGGACAAAATTGTGCTTTTTGCGAGATGAGTGTAAGTGGATGGCCTTGGCAACGAGTTCTTTCCCTGTCCCTGATTCACCCCTTATGAGTACGTTTGCAAAATCATCTTCGGCCACCTTAATTATGAGGTCAAAGAGATTTTGCATCACCCTTGTCTCTCCAATAATCCCATAGAATGTTGGCAGTCGTTTTCGAGGAGGAGGAGGCTCTGTGTGGGGGAGGTTAAGTTTAGCGAAGGCACGTTTTAAGGCTAACTGAATCTGCGATTCTTCATATGGTGTTGTAACATAAAAGAAGATATCACGATTAAGTACTTGTTGCTCGAGGTGTCGGTTGTGTTCCGGGATGGCGGTGACAATAAGAAGTTTATCATTGTTTTTTTGAATGGTATCCAGTGTTGCCAAGCATTCTTCTTCTGGGTACAGCGTGAGGTCGAGAAATAAAATATGTACATCATGAGTGGAAAGGGCTTTGGTTACCTCGTCAGGAGTTGAACAGAAGATGACGTGGTCGGGAGCGAATTCCTCAAAAAGTTGTAGGCATAAGGTCTGTTTGTTCGGAGAACTATCAGCAAAAAGTATGGTGGGTGCCAGATGCATAATTAAATAATTGGTTACTCAATACCTTTAAATCTTGGAGTATCGTAATCCTTATACAGGATAGATGTTCAAAAGGTCAGCAAATTTACTCGATGTCCTTCTCATATTGAGACTAAGAAGGCGCGCAATTTTCTGAATAATTTTAAGGCCAGTAAGAGGCGACTCTTCCGTAAGCTTGTCAAATCCCTTACTGGTAAGAGTAATCATTGTGGTAGGCTGCCTTGAAACAACCGTTGCCGATCGGGGCGATTTATCGATTAATGCCATTTCTCCAATTGAACTTCCTTTTGCAAGTCGGGCTATTATAACATTTTCTCCGGTGGCAGATTTTTTTAAGACCTCAAGGACTCCAAGGACAACAAAACCCATAAAATCTCCTTTATCACCTTCTACAAAGAGGAATTCACCTCTTTGCAGTTGAATATAACTCATATGCTGTGCAAGAAGTTTGAGCTCATCTACGTTGAAACTGTCAAAAAGAGAGAGGCTTAAGAGAAAATCACGGGTCTCTTCTTCAGATTGGGTGAGAGTATTATTCTTGAGAGCCATAGCAATTCGTACCATTATGTGTTGGGTAATAAATTTTTCTTAAAGGAGATACTGTTGTGTAATGAAAATGAAAAATGTTCAACCTCAAGGCACGCTAAGGAGTATCATAAAAAAAAGTAAGACTGATAAAAGACCTGACAATGGTTATGGCCGAGAGACATTTGTCTGATAGTATTTAGGCTGCTTTGAAAAATTGTCTTTTCATTCAAGCTTTATACTTTACTCAAAATGGTAGCCACAGGAAATAGAAGGATTTACCTGAGTTGTTTTTTTTTATGTCTTGATCTGAAACTTAAACCAGATTTCTCAGCCCGTCATTCTCAATTGCTTACTATGATGATGGTATCATAAGTAATAAAAAAAAAACAGGCTGCTTTGCCAAGAAAAACAGCAGACACCCCTGAGTTTGGTGGGGGAGGGGGGGCAGAGCACAAAGTGAAAAAAACTCCAGGATGGAGAAAAAATATTTGAAATACATTTACTAAAATTCTATCACTTAGAGAGTGTGGAAACATTAATAAATAAAAAACAGAAACTCGGCAGGATTAAATAATTCCCAAGGCCAAAGGAAGCAATACAAAATAATGCAGACAGAAAAAAAACAAAACCGATTAAATAATATGAAAGTATTAATGATTGGGATGATCGCAGGGACTCTACTGTCCTCATTCCCCTGTCATGCATGGGGCCGTGGTGTGTCGAAATCAGTAAAAGTAATAAAAATTATAGACGGTGACAGTTTACTGGTTCTTGATGGAAAGGACCAGGTCCAAGTTAGACTTTGGGGAATAGATACTCCGGAATATGCACAACCAAAATCAAGCGCAGCGAAGCTGTTTACCAGCAATATGGTGATGAATCAGAGGATTTCAGTAGAAATTAAAGATTGGGACAGATACGGTAGAATGGTAGCCATGGTTGAGACGAAAGATAATAAATACCTCAACGCAGAACTCTTGAAAGCAGGACTTGCATGGGTTCACATCTATTACTGTAAAGAGCCTATTTGTGATTCCTGGTATGGTTTTGAGGAGAAGGCACGAAAAAAACAGATGGGAATCTGGGAGGAACAGTCACCAACACCACCATGGCAATGGAAACGAGAAAATAAGAGTAGCTTTAAAAAAAAATGGTCTCCTGCCAGGTATGACAGGAGACCATTACGATGACTACAGAAAATTAGAAATATCTGTGATTATCAAGCATTATTGGGGTCAAAGTACTTAAACTTCTGCTCGTTTAAGATGTTGTCAACGGAGCGCATATTGCCTTTCATGTAGAATACGTTGGGTTTGGTATCGTCAGCAGGACGGATTACCCAGACCTCTTCTTCGATCTGATGAACAAGTTTGTAAACAATGTTTTCAGGATCGGTAAGATTCCCAAATGTTCGGGCACCAGTGGGGCACGCAGAAGAACAACCAGTTTGTGTCTCACCTTTTGAGAGTCTCTCCTCCCAGCAAAAATCGCACTTGTCGATGGCACGTCTTTCGGCATTGAAGTAACGGGCATCGTAAGGACAGGCAAGCATACATGTCTTGCAACCGATACATTTCTTGCTATCCATTCGCACAATACCGGTTACGGGATCCTTATAGGTTGCACGGGTGGGACACGCTCTAACACAAGGGGCAGCGTTACAGTGATTACAAAGCACGGGGATAAACTCAACCTGTTTATCAAGGGTACCCTCGTATTTCTTCGTGAGGATTCGAGTCCTGTAGCCATAATCGGGAACATTATTGGTTAGTTTACATGCTTCGACACATTTTTCACAATCGATGCAGAGACTCTGGCGGATTACCATACTGTAGTGGGGATTGTATGGGAATTCTTCAACAATACTACTTCCTCCTGCTGCATGCGCAGTACCAACAGCGGAGGTGAGGGACAGAACCTTTCCACCTGCATAAACACCAACTATGGCAAGTCCAAGCTTTAAGAATCTTCTTCTCTCCTGGGCGGTTACTGAGTCAGTACCCTCATTTTTCATATTATCAAAGTCAATTTTAGGAAATTTCATTGGATCTCTATCCTTTTAATATTCGTTCAGTAGGGTATAGCATGAAACGCCTCCCGGGAAGTATAAGAAGGTCCCGGGAGGACGCCATCTATGGATTCTTACCAGATTCGGTGATGACGCTTCATTGCATCTTCTTCAGACTCACCTTCTTCCATAAAGTGGATAGCACCACAACCAGGACAGATATAACCACCCTCTGGAACAATCTCGTGTTTTTCAAGTTGATGGCCATTGAGCATCTTTTCTCCGGCAAAGTAGGCAAGTGCAATAAAACAGATACCAAAAAGAGATGCCATGACCTCATGAAATGACGGTGTATACTTAAGCATATCGACAGCTTCTACTACACCAAGCGAGTGATAAACAGACTCCATCTGTCCGGGGACAACGATATCGTAACGCATGAAAAAGATACCGATCATCATGAATCCGGTGGACCACATGATAAGATTGAAGTTGTTTCCTCGTGAACGAATAAGAAGATAAAGGGGAAGAACCATTCC
>CAYWMZ010000286.1:0-4000 GCA_964459485.1 uncultured Desulfocapsa sp.
CATTCCAAGCCGAACTGATAGGCGAGCGCCGAGGCGAGGATGGTGTAGGCCAGTTTCTCTTTCTGGCCTCCTGATTTGCCGGATGAGTCGGAGTAATACTCCTTGTCACTATCATCCTCCAGCCAGCGTTCGATGGCAGAGAAGGTGAACCAGTTGCGTACATCTGTTACCTTCAGGGTCCAGCGTCGGTCCAGATCTACCTGCCCCTCACGACCATTGAAGCGGTCGATGAGCTTTTTCACCTGGAGAAATTTTGCCTCATTGTAAAGTTCTTCGTCACCCAGGCTGTGGGTTAGACAGGCCTTCAGCTCCTGTTGAAATTCTCTGATTTCGGCATCCTGACTGAGATCCATGGTTAGGCTAATATAGGAGCCGGGATTATACTGCGTCTCTTTTAAGGAGAGGTTGATTGCCTTAATCTTATCGTCAATATCCTGCCGTTCCCGATCCAGTTGGTTTTGAAAGAGGGCGATGGAGTTGATCGTCCCCTCTTTCAGCAGTTGTTTGAAGCGGGATTCATGACGGGGCAGATCCTCTTTTTTCAAAGAGCGTAGCATCTCTTCATATTCGGGGGCAGCGTCAAGGCTGGTGTCGATGTCCACAGTTTCTGCAGGCCAGCCGTTTTTAAACTGTCCCATCTGGCGAAGAATGGTCTCACTGACACCCTTGGCCCGTTTATCACAGTTGGAGATCAGCTGGGTGATATGTTCCCGCACCACGGTCTGGCATTTGTCCACGTTTTGCAGGCTAAAGGTTTTTTCTCCCAGGGCACTTAGCTGGAAGTCGTGGAGTTTCTGTACCAGTTCGCCGTTGATTGGATCCTCTAGAAAGGAAGCATATTCCAGGAGATCTGCCCGCTCATTGTCCCGACTTTTATGTTCACCCCGTCTGGCACCACGTTTTTCGCTGAGACTGCTCTTGCGCTGTTCGTACTCTACAATCTGTTTTCGGGTGGCAACGAGCTGGTTTTGCAGGGAGCGGAGGATATCGGAGCTCTCTTCCAGTTCCCGCTGTTCATTTTGCAGATCCTCGATCTGTCTGGCAAGGGGCTGCCAATGAATTTCAGAAAATTCGGTGATCTGGATCAGATCCCGGCACAGGTCGCGGCGAAGGCCAAGGTCCCTTTTACCCTTTTCTATTTTGTCGATATCCAGGATCAGTCGCTGTCCGGTGTCTGCCAGTCGCCTGGACTCCTCTTCCAGGGCCTTTATCTTCTGTTTATTGCTCCAGCCTAGAACAAAGCGGCTCGGGTCGTGCAAAGAGTGTCTGTCATCTTTTTCATGGCGTCTGCCTCCGGATTTTATCAGGCCCTGGATGGAGAGGGCTCGTGGAAGATGCTGGAGCTCGTCAAGATCTTCACAGCAGACGTAGTTGAATCTGGTGTGCAGCTCAGTGTCAAGCCAGTCATAAAAGGGGGTATCGGGATGGATCTGCATCTTGCGGGGCAGGAGCTTTGGGTCTTTTGCCGTGGGGACACTTTTCTTTTTTTCATCCACCCGAAAATAGACCAGTCTGCCCTTGAGGTTGGTGCGGGTCACATAGTGGTTGACCAGCTTGTAATATTGGGCCGGTACCAGCAGACTGAGAGCAAAGTTATGGAGAAGCCGCTCGATGGCACCCTCCCACTGTCGTTCTTCCTCTGTCACCTGTAGCAGTTCACCAACAAAGGGCAGTTCCTCTTCACTACAGCCGATGGCCTCTGCCATCTGCCTTCTGATGAGCAGCGATTTACGGGGGATATTGCTGCGCCTGCCGCGTAAAGAATTGAGTTCCTGTTCCAGTTGTTGGTGTAGAGTCTGGCTTTCACGCAGGGTGACGGTGAGGTCGATGGATTGCCTGGACAGTGCCTCCAGTTCAGTTTCAATGACGCCTTGCAGGGCAAGGCCCTTCTGAAGATTGGTGACAAAATCGTCTTCATTGGACACGCTACTCAGTTCAAGGGCCTTCCTTATCCGGGTGTATGAGTCAAAACGACCACTGAGTCGACTGCGCTCCTGCTCCAGACCTTTGATCTCCCGACGCAACTCCTCCAATCTGCGCCCGCCGTGGTCATCGATTGCCCGGCGCAGATCACCCTCACGGAGCCGCAGTTGATCCAACTGTTCCTTAGTGGACTGGAGACGTTGGCGTAGTTTTTCCATCTCCAGCAGCAGCTTTTCCAGACGCTGCTCAAGGAGGATGATCTTGTGGTTGTAAAAATAGGAGTAGAGAGCGTTGCGACAGTGACGGTGCTGCTCCCCTTCTTCAGCCAATTTTGTGTGTCGCCTGCAGTCCCGTACCAGGGGGATGAGCTGCTCCTTCCGGGCCTTGGCCTTGAGCACCGATTCATGGGCCTGGTTGAGATTGTCGAAATTACGACGCAGGTCGGTGATGCGCCCCTCCATATCATTTTTTTCCAGCATATGGAGGCGTACAAATGCGGTGAGGTTGCCCACGGACTTCATGGAGACAGTCTGATAAAACAGATTCATGGCCTGCTCGTTTTCGATGCCGAAGAGGTGGCGGAAACGGCTGGAGTATTCTTTGAAGGAGCCAAAGAGAGTAACCCTCTTTTCCTTGCGCAGCCGTTTGCGCAGATCGCTGATGGAGGAGCCGAATCCGCTGAAATCATCGGCCAGAGAGAGGGATTTTTCGGCCACCACAAAGAACCGTTCCGGATTGCTCTGCTGTGGCTTGAGCCAGAAGACCTGGGCCAGGGTCACCACCAGCCCAAGGCCCCGATTCGTAAAACGAGCAAGCAGTACGGTGTAGTGAGAGTCGTCCCGCAGTGCCACCGCCCGTGCTCCCTGGGTGAGGTCATCTTTCTCGCTCTTATACTCTCCCCGGACATAGGAGTAGAGGGTGCGTTCCCTGGACTCTGCGCCCGCCGCCTTGTTATAGATAATCCGCTGGTGGGGTACAAGCAGGGTGACAAGACTGTCCACCAGGGTGGATTTCCCCGATCCGATATCTCCGGTGAGCAGGCTGTTGTGGCCGCTCGGTTCTATGTGCCAGATCTTTTTATCAAAGGTTCCCCAATTGTAGAGTTCCAGGCGATCCAGACGAAATCCAGATTCATGATCCGATGTGGTGAAGTTAAGTAGTCCTGGCCGCATGCTCCCGGTACTCCCTGAGGTGTTCATTAAAATCGGTGAGCCAGTTGGCATCCACCATGGCCTTGATGATACGATGCACCTCATAACGGTTCTCATCGCCCTTGAGACGGCGGAGAAAACTGTAGTCGCAGAGGCGGTTGATATGGCGATCTAAGGAATCGACGATCTTGGCCTCGTTGGAACTCTCCGGCATAAAGATTAGTATCATGTCCACTATCTGCTGGTGGCTGAGTATCAGTCTGGTCTCTCCGCCTTCACTGTCCAGCTCCATAAGTTTCTTGCGGAGTAGCACCAGTAGCAGGCTCAAGGGATAGCTGAGCTGACGCCGTTGCATAAGCCGGGGCAGGTCACTCTTTCCCTCTTCCAGCTGCTGTTGTTTCAAGAATGCGTAGCCTTCTGATTCATCAATAAAGAGGAGCAGACCGATGTGGGAAAAATAATCTCGTACTGCACCCTGGAGGGAGATAAGATCCCGCCACAGTAGCGGCTGCCGCTCCTGATGGAGGACAGCCTTGAGGAGATGAATCAGTAGGGGCTGAAGTTCCGCACTGTTTTGGGTATGTTCTGAACTGTTCTGTTGCTCCATTATCTCTACCTGATAAAAATTATCCTCGGCAAACGAATGACTTTCAGGCTGCCGTCCACTGAATGGAGTTGGATGGTGTCCCGCTCTTCTTCATCAATCACCGCCCTCTCATCCCGGGCAGCGATATTCATGTACGCTATCAGTTCCGCCAGGCCCTTCTCCAGGGGGAATGAAAGGAGCAGATTTTTGAGCGTAATCTGGGAGCTGTCCTGGAGACTCTTACGGATATTTGCTCCAAGCTGTTCCTCATCCACATAGACTTGATTAAAAAGGCGCAGTATGGGCGCCACTGAAATCCATGGAATTACTGACAGAGACG
>CAYWMZ010000287.1:0-3991 GCA_964459485.1 uncultured Desulfocapsa sp.
GGAAATACTAAGCGCAGTGGTGGGTCAATTTATGTTGGCACAGGTGGGTCAGTTTGGATTAGCGGTGAAGGCCTGGCTGACGGTGTTGAAATCGAAGAGATCAAAACTATAGCCCGAGCTGGGAACAACAAGCGGTGCAAGCAACAGAAAAAGCAATGACAAGCGGAATCGAACAGGAGGAATAGTCTGGTTTTTGGTTTTTATTTCTGACCGTGCTCTGAAATATAACAGGACCTTCTGACAAGCGCAACGTTCAACATCCTGATATTATAGACATAACGACCAAGCAAGACCATGTGCGCAGACCGAAAGCAATCAATGATCTCAGGGGCTATGGGAAATTTTTCGAACCAGTCCGCACCTGCTCGTATTAAATGATATTACAGGGACAGTATGTGTATTTATTAGATACACTATCTCCTGAACTAAAAATACAGGCATTGCTTTTCAAGATCCAATACCCTAAGATGCCCGCCCAGGCTGTGATCCACTGCTGTAACGCTGTTGTCGGAGATTGAGGTTCTGCCAAACCCATTTCGCCGTTCATCGTTATCGTTATAGAGCTCATCTGATTTAATTGATTTGAGGGTGTAAGCAACTTCCGATGGCCTGTCGATGACAACCACGGAACAGGCAAGATGCCATGGGCATTAAAGAGTTTATTTATAAGCCCGTGGCCTAGAGGGATTTTGCGATCCTGATTCGAAAGGTGCTTGATGGATCATGACATATGGGCTAAATATATTTTCTTCTGCTGATAAGGTGCTCTTTATGTGGTTCCTTTTTGTGAACTGATTGGCAACTATTGCAAATCTCTTAAGAAGTAATACCTGTCTTCCAGCCATTGCCACAGATGCAACCGCATGGATTGTGCTAAAATAAAGGAGTAGTAAAATGTTCTGTAAAAAATCCTGTCTATCCCTCTGTCTTCTGTGTGGAGCCGCAGTTCTGCAGGCGGGCTGCTCCGTCTCCTACTCGCTGGAAAAATCCTCAGACTCCGTCTCCACAAGTCTTGATTCCATCACCTCCCTCACCTCCATTTCCACCTCCTCGTCTAGCGGGGGGGATGAGCCCCAGGCTGAGGCAACAGTGAACCTCTATGAAGAAGATGTGGCGGCCGTTACCGTACTCTATGTGAGCCGTGAGGGGAAGAATGTGGAATATCAGCGGCGCATTGCGGCCATTGCCAAAAATCATGGCATCAGTGACTGGGAGCGGGAAGAGGGTACTTTCCTGGCCATGGGCCGGGGGCTGCGGCGGGCCGGGATCAGTGAGGATTCCATTCCCAACCTGCCATTTTTCCACTCCATCGCTCAAGGGCCGCACTATTCAACGGTGCTCAGCGCCTACAAAATGTAGGTGGCTTTTTCCATGCGATGCATCCTCCCTGTGCTGTTTTTTGGGTTGCTTGTTGTCGTATTCCGGCCGCCAGCCTTGGCGGCTGAGGGGCGTATAGCTCCCGGAGAGCGGCTTGCCATCGATTTCCTCTATATCAACGCCAACGCCGGAGAGGCCGCAGGCGGGCATACTGCTCTGCGGCTGGGCGACTTTGTCTTTCACTATCAGTTCTTTCCCGATTCCACCTTTCTCCTGGTTCGTGAGCCCTGGGATTCCTTTCGCTTTCTCTACAATGAGCTCCATAATCGCACTATTGCCGTGGCATCACTGCCACTGACAGCCGATGTGGTTGCAACAATCAGGGCACATTTTACCGAGATCCTGGCGGAACAGAATCAGTTTTTTTCCAAGCAGCAAGATCGTGATGCGGAGCAGACCTTTTTCAGAGAACTGTTGGCCGGAAATACTCTTATGGAAGTTCCCGATCTCGGCTTTTTTCGCCGGGTGGGGACGGGCGGGTCGGAAAATAGTCTCCATAAAGGGATTGAATCCCGTCTCGGGGCTGGCGCACTCAGCAGGGCCCTGGCCCTGTCGAGATCTCAGCTGCAAAGAAGTCTGGAGCAGCTGGGCCGGGGTGAACTCTCCGCTAGGGATCTTCTGGAAGCGGTCAGCCTCAATCAGGCCCTGCAAGTCCTGCTTGAGGGGCGAGGGCTTGTGGAGAATGCGCTGATTCCGGCACTGGATACAGAGCAGGATCTGAGTGCTGAAGAAGAGAGACTGCTTGAATCCTTTGCCAAGTCACAGCTTGCAGCCATTGCAGAGCTACTGCAATCATCCCGGCCGGACAGGGGGGAGGCGATCCTGCTCCTTACTGCCAGGTATTATGCCCTTCGCAGTTCCCTGGCCGCAGGCAGGCTCCTTAGCCTGGATCCCTTTTTTGACGGGGTGCGACGGGTGGAACTTACCCCGGAGGAGGTCTCAGGCAACCAGGTCAGGGGCTTGCAAAGGGATCTGTTGCAACAGGTAAAACGACGACGTGCTCTGTTTTTTAGGGAGGATCGTCATCCGGAAATCGCCTATTCCCTACTGGAAACCAGTAGGGCCAGGGCCTGGGAGTTATTGCGTGTGGGGCATGAGTGCCGTGAAGTTCGTATGCTAAGTAGTGTCACTTTGCCGTCCCGGCCCGGATTGGTTGCGTTGCCGCAGTTTGCCATGGACAGACCGCACCTTGAAAAAGGCCTTCGGAAACTTCGACTCAAAGGTGAGCGGCAGCAGGAAGTGCAAAAGCAAGACTACAGCTACAACCTCTTTAACAGAAACTGTGCCACTGAGCTGATCCGCTCTTTGAATGGCAGCTTTTCGTCACCCGAGGTGGGAAAGGCAGCCCTGGGTGGCTGGCTTGAGGCCGATGATACTCTGGTTTTTATTCCCTTCATGTTTTTTAAAGAGGCACTTACGGCCTACGACCTGGACAGCGGAGCCCTGCTTCAGGGCAGGAGGCTTCGTAATCTTGAGGCCCTCTACGATACGGAAGATGACCTTCTGGTCTGGCTTCGAGAGTCAAATACCCTCAGTTCCACCCTGTATCAAGTTCGGAGCAAGGATACTCCCTTTCTCTTTTTCACCGATGATGCCCTGCTGCTGCGGCCACTACTGGGGCTTGTGAATGTGGCCTATGGCGCAGCCCATACCCTGTTTGGAGTGCTGGAAACGCCCTTTGACGGAGGTAGCCATTTGCAGCAGTCGCTGCGGGGGATCTTCTACAGCCTGCCGGAACTGGCCTTTGCTAATATCCGTAAGGGGAGTTATGCCGTGGGCGTGATGGCGGGGGACGACGGGGCCACTATCCTTGGTAATGCTCCCACATCTTTGTGATCTCCTGCTGGATTCGTAGGCGCAGTGAGGCCGGTTCCAGGACAGTTGCCTGACCACCATACTGAAGGATCTTCATCATGATCTCACGGTCATCATTCACGGGTAGGGAGAGAATAATAGCATCGTCCCTCTCCTCTATGTGCTGTTTTTCATGCCAGAACTGACGTCGTACCAGCTCGGCCGCCGTCCCGGTGAAGGCGATTGTGGCGTGATAGCGAATGGGGCCGGTGAAGATACCAAAGGCCTCATCCAGATAGGATTTTGGGGCGGGGCGGGGTGCTCCTGTCCTTTTTGCGCCCACTGCTGCTCGTTCCATTCGTGCCATATGGAAGAGTCTGTGATCATCTCTAAGGTGGCAGTAGGCCAGGAGATACCAGCGGCCCTGGTAGTTGATAAGACGCTGTGGCTCAAGGGTTCGCTGGCTTGTGGCGGCTTCTGCGGAACAGTATTCTATCTCCAGGAGGCGATCTTTTAAGACCGCCTCAAGTATGGTCTCAAATATGGCAGGTGCCAGACTCTCCACCTCTATCCACTGGCACAGTACGTCCTGCATCAGCTGTTCGTAGCCGGGTGCAATCAACTGAGAGAGGCGTCTTTTAAGCTTCTTCATCTCCGGCAATCCGCCAAGACCCGCCTCGTCGGCCATCTTGTTGAGCAGTCCCATCAAAAAGAGAATTCTTGGGGAATCTTCAAAGGGCAGGGCAAAGTCCTGGTCGCTGTAATAAAATCCTTTACGGCTGGAGTCAAATTCCAGGGGGGCCAGGAGCCGATCCCGCAT
>CAYWMZ010000288.1:0-3991 GCA_964459485.1 uncultured Desulfocapsa sp.
ACCATCTGAATGGCGTGTTTGATCGAGGCCGAACAGCAGACCGACGAGCAGTAGTTGTTGCCACAGGTCTCAGCTCGGGAGCCGATGCATTGCAGGAAGGCTATCTTTTTCGGATGTTTTCTATCGGAGATCCGTAAGATTTCACCGCCGGTAGGACCGGAGGCACACATCAACCGCTCATGCTCAAAAGCAGTGACAACATCCTGGAAACGGCCCAGACCGTATTTGGCCATGATCTCATCACTGACCCGACCGAAGCCGGGGGCCAGGATTACGGCACCAACCGGGATCTCCTCAACAACCTCCTTGTCATCAAAACGAATGGCCCCAGCCCGGCAGGCTACGGTGCAGAGTCCACAGGTGTCGTAATTGAGACGGAAGCAGGCCTTAGCGTCAATATAATAGGAGGCGGGAACGGCCTGAGAATAGTCGATATGGGCGGCATGATTCTTTTCGAGATTCTCGTTAAAATCATTGCCGATCTCCTTGAGACAGTAGAGGGTACATTGACCACAGCCGGTGCAGACCTCTTCGTCTATATAGCGGGGCTGCTTTCGAATCCGGGCCGTAAAATTGCCCGGCTCACCGGATAAATCCTCAAGCTCGGCCAAGGTGAGGATCTTGATATTAGGGTTGCGACCCACCTCCACCAGTTTGGGAGCCAGGATACAGAGAGAACAGTCATTGGTAGGAAAGGTCTTGTCCAGTCGGGCCATAACGCCACCAATAGCACCTGACTTCTCCACCAGATAGACTTTATAGCCCAATTGAGTAAGATCAAGGGCGGCTTGAACACCGGCCACACCGCCGCCCACAACCATAACTGCCCCACTTAATGTGGTGGACGCAGTTCGTACATCCATATTCATAAAACCTCCTTCTCATATTAAACTCCAGAACCTCGAGTGCGAGGTTCTGGAGGTATGAAAATCACTCGGGTGCGTAACAATGCACCCAGGAAACTATCACAATTAGCTCAGACGGTTACTTGACCGTCTGATATACCTAAGAAGGATATGTGTGGTCTGGTTTAGACCGAAGGGATCAGAAGAGACGAAGAAACCGTGGCTGAGATGTTATTCCAACCCAGACCGGGTCGGTTGCCATTTAGGCATTCTCAGTATTTTTGATGGTAACGATTCAGCATTAATTGTCCTAAAATATAAGTAAAATGAATAAACAACGTGATATTGACACAGTATTCCCGATATTACAAATAGAAAATTCCTATGCAAGTAAGCCCATCGATAGGCTCTTTTTTTCTTGACAGAAAGTCAAAAACATGCTCCCGTAACACGAAATAAAAAAACGTATTACAGGGAGGCGCTGTCTGGACACTGATGATAAAAAGAGGAGTGATAGCCTCTCATAATACTCGGTAAATAAATGCTCAAACGATTCTCCATATCTCTCGAAGAAAGCCTGCTCGATAAGTTCGATTGCTCTATACAGGCTTACCAATATGACAACTGTTCAGAGGCTAAACGGGATCTGATCCGTCAGGCCATGGTCAAGAAAGAGTGGCAGGCGGACAAGCAGCTTATTGGGGGCATCAGCCTAGTCCACATGGATCATGACAACAACTGCATGGAGGTAATTATTGTTTGGGGCAGAGCTGCTGCGGTACAAGAGCTGGCCAACCGACTCATTGCTCTGGGAGAATATTTTTTTACCCACCAGTAACACGATTTACGGTTTGGTGTTACTGGTGGGCCTGTTTTTTCACGCTGCTGATAAGATAAGCGGTTCATGGATAAAGATCGCGAGCATTCTTTCCGTCGAGCAGTGTTACGAATTTTAAAATGTGAGCCATGTAATATCTATGGCTTGGCACCAATAAAAGCAATTTCAAAAGGAAAAAAATGAACAATACAGACAGCAGAGGAGCGGGCAGGAGGTGTGGTCCTATTTTGGTCTCTGCCCTTATTCCCCTCAGCACCATAATGATTGGAGCAATGGCTTCGGCCCAAGCAGACCCGGTAACCCCGGAGTCTCCGGTAGTTTTGGAGGAGGTGGTAGTCACCGCCACCAGGACCCCGCACACCTTGAAGAATGTCCCGGTGGAGACGGTGGTCATCAGTCGTAAGGATATTGAGCAGTCCAACGCCCAGAACGTTATGGATGCCTTGAAAACCGTGCCGGGCATCACCAGTTCGGTACATGATGATGTCTTTGGTACCTATACCTGGCGGGCCAAGATGCGGGGCCTTAATTTCAATGATGGCTACGGTCTGATCCTCATTGATGGACAACGGGTCATGGGCAGTGGCCAGTCGGGGGGGATGGGTGAGTACGGTATCGGTCTTAACCAGATCCCGGTGGAGATGATCGAACGAATCGAGATTGTCAAGGGGCCCAGTTCCGCCCTCTATGGCAGCGACGCTATGGCCGGGGTGATCAATATCATCACCAGGAAGGTGCCGGACAAGCCTAGTGGCCGAGCTGGTGCCTCCTACGGCTGGTACAAGATCAAGGAGAAGATAAACAGTGACGGCAGTGTCTCAAAACCGTCGGATGACGGTCAGAGCCGCAATACCTCCCAGGCCTATCTCTCCTTTGGCGACCGCCCCCTGGAACGACTTGGCTACCTGATTCATTATACTTATGAATCGGCCGACGATATCCGCCATGATCCGATCCAGTCTGACCGCCATTCTCTTATGGCCAAGATGAATCTGGCTGCCACCGACCAGCTTGATTTTTTCGTCAAAGGTGAGGTCAGCGAGTATGAAAAGACTGACAATAGGGAAGAAGACAGCCATCGGGTTTCTGTCGGCCTTGAATGGCAGCCCACAGACGCCCATTTCTTGAGCGTCAAGGGCTATACCTATACCTGGGACTTCGTCCATGGTTTTCCCGGTTATTCCTATGGATTTAAGCATGGCGATACTGGCTTTGACCAGGTCGAAGTTCAGTACACCTGGGATATCAGCGATAACCAGGCCCTGACCATGGGGGGTGAGATTCAGCAGCAGTCCATCGACTACACCATCAATAATGTGGATGGCTCCACCATCCTGGTCAAGGAGGATGTAAAGACCAACAGCCTCTATGGCCAGGATGAGATCACTCTCTTTGACGATCTGACCCTGGTGGCTGGCCTAAGACTCGATGACCACTCCAATTTCGGTAGTGAATTCAACCCCAAACTAAGTCTGATGTACCAGCTGTCCGATTTCACCACCTTGCGGGCCTCAGCAGGGCGGGCCTTTAAATCCCCAACCATTCGCCAGCTTTATTACGACAGTCCTTATCGACATGGCAGCTTTTATGTTCAGTCAAACCGGGATTTGCAGCCTGAGATCGGCGTGGGCTATTCGGCCGGGATAGAACAATGGTTTCTGGATGATCATTTGACGACCAGCCTCGGTATGTTTCGTAATGAGATAAAGGATATGGTGGTCCGTGAGGATACCGGTATCCTCTATGACAGCCTACCGCTGATGAGCTACCAGAATGTTGAGGAGGCGGTCACTCAGGGACTTGAGTTGCTGACAAAATTCAGCGATCAGGACTTCTCCCTGACCCTTGCCTACACCTATACGGCATCGGAGAACAAGGTCACCGGCAAAGATCTGACCTATGTTCCAGAGCACAGCCTTTCTCTGGCTCCGGCTTATGAATGGCCTGAGTACGGCCTTGTCTTCAGCGGGGTTGTCACTTACTCAGGCAAGCAATACAAGGACAGCGATAACACGACTGAGATAAACGGCCATACCGTGTTTGACTGCCGGATCGCCAAGAAGCTTGCCGACAAGGCCAGGTTGAGCTTTGAGGCTGACAATATTTTTGACTCGGACAAAGGTGATGACTCCAACTATCGCAGTGGCCGCATGCTGCTGGTGAAGATGGATGTAAGTTTTTAAGCAAGATTTCACAACAATAAAACTACGGATGAACACGAATTGCGGTGCACCACCACGGTGCCTAACAGCTCCAGTTTAGTAAAGCTGAGTGTATTCAGGGCACGCCATCTTCGGCCCTTCAGCCC
>CAYWMZ010000289.1:0-3978 GCA_964459485.1 uncultured Desulfocapsa sp.
ACCCCCAGGGCCTCTGCAGCCTGGCGCAGGCTGGGTGCCCGCCCCTCCTGCCGCAACTGCTGTTGCAGGTATTCAAAAAGATTCTGCTGTTTTTGGGTCAAATCCATTTACTCCTCCTCTGAATCACATATGTACATGTACATTATCTCAATACACCAGACATTGGCATAATGTCAATATACATTCACGGGGTATCGGGCAAAAAAATACCCAAAAGAGGATACTCTTTTGGGTATTGGAGGGGGAAAAGGAAAGAGAGAGCTATTAAAAGGAAATCACAGGCCTCGGCACAGCCTTGCAAAACCACCCGGGATAGTACCTGAAGCCCAGAAGGCCCGGCCATGCTTATAATCCACAAACCAGTAGCCGCCGGGTTTGCGCTGGGCGGCCACAAAGATAAAGGGTTGTTCTTTGGAGAAGCAGGGGTTCAGATGAATATCCTTGCTGTTACTCTCCTGTTCCATAAGGGACATAGCCTCTTCCATGGTGGGCATACGCCAGTCATGGAATCCAGCAAAGCCATCCTCACTCAACTGTTTGATCCTGCGCTGCATACTGCGCACTGAAGTGATATCAAGCCCGGCACGCTGCCACATCAGCCCGGTACGCTGATCCACAACCACCCGCCCATCACCAGGATCGACCAAGCTGTTTACGAAGGAGCCTGCCGTATTGTAATCCCCATCATAAAAACCCCATTTTTCCATCACAGCAGTAATTTCACCATCATTGATAAAACTGTGTTCTGACGGCAGCTCTATTTTTTCGCCCTGAAACGGAGTCTCGGCAAGCAGGGGCAGGGCTGGGCCCATATCCTCAAGCTCACTCTCCTCATAGAGGGGAATCACCGCAGCACTGTCCTCTGCCTGGAGGACGTTGGCCAAAAGCCACTCCTTTATCTCAGCATTGATGGCATAACTCTTCTCAAAGAGTGATGAGGTACCCTGCTTTTGATACAGGCAGCCACCATCTGTTCCGGAGCCCTGATCTCGGCCAGCACCTTGGCGTGTTTCACGCCACGCTCCATAAGGCATAACTTAGGGCTGTCCTCCCAGGCATCAATAAAAAAGTAGTAGATCAGTTCATCGTTATTCCGTACCCGTTCACGCCCTCCCCAGGACTCAAAGGTCCCAAAGGTCATTTCCGGGGTCATTTCCCAATCAATTTCAGGGGTGACTACGTCACCGATCTCCAACTTCTGAAACATGCCCATAAAAGACTCCTTCGCAAGGGTTTCAAAGACTTAACTTCCTGTTTTCAATCCGCCAGTCCTGCTGAGATTAAAAGATATTTATAAAAAAAAATTCTCCTTTTTTCCCCGCTGGTGTATTGTCAAAGAGAGACAGCTTTTAAATTATGCTGTCACATAAAAGAATACCTAATTATAGTTACCATTATCAGAATGATCAAGAAAAAAAACCTTCCCCTCCTGAAACGTGGCCACCCCTTACCAAATGGGATCAGTCTTCTTGACAACGGGGTCAACTTCTGCCTCTTTTCACGCCACGCCACTGGAGTTACTCTTATCATTCAATACTCCAGGGATCAAAATGGCACCCCCCCCCCTCTTGAGCTGCAGCTAGATCCGGATCGCAATCGTACCGGTGACATCTGGCATATCTTTCTGGTCACCAAACTATACAACTTCTGTTATGGATATCAGTTGGATGGAGAGGCAGATATTCCAGAACAGGGCCTGATCTTCACTCCCGGGCAGACCCTCATTGATCCCTTCAGCCAGAACCTCATAGCCAGAGAATGGGGCACCCCCTTCCCCGAGACAAACACTCCCCTCTGCAAGCTCAACAGCAGCAGCTTTGATTGGCGGGACGATAGGCCCCTGAAAATCCCCATGGTGGATTCTGTCATCTATGAGCTGCACGTTCGTGGTTTTACAAAAGATCCCAGCTCAAAGACCAGACATCCGGGCACCTACCGTGGTATCATCGAAAAAATTCCTTACCTCAAGGATCTGGGCATCACCGCCGTGGAGTTGATGCCGGTCACCGAATGGGACGAGAATGATAATGTCTTTTTTGATCCTGAAACCGGAGAAAAGCTCAAGAATTACTGGGGCTACAACCCCATCTCTTTCTTTGCTCTGAAATCAGGCTTTGCAGCCAACCCTTCGCAGCATATCAATGAATTCAAGACCATGGTTCGCAGCCTGCACCAAGCCGGAATCGAGGTCATCCTTGATATGGTGTACAACCACACGGGGGAAGGCGACTACCGTGGCACCACCACCAGTTTTCGCGGCATCGACAACCCCATCTACTACCTCCTTGATCGGCACAACCACGATTACCTGAACTTCTCCGGCTGCGGTAACACCTTTAACTGTAACCATCCGGTTGTCCGGAACCTGATCAAAGACTCCCTGCGTTTCTGGGTTATGGAGATGCATGTGGATGGCTTTCGATTTGATCTCGCCTCCATCCTGGGCCGTGACAGCAGGGGCCATGTACTCACCAATCCTCCCATGATAGAAATGATTGCCGAAGACCCCATCCTCCGTGACACCAAAATCATCGCCGAGGCCTGGGATGCAGCCGGACTCTATCAGGTAGGAAGCTTCTCCCAGGACACCCGTTGGGCCGAATGGAATGGAAAATTCCGAGACCACATCCGTGCCTTTATGGCGGGACACAATGATAGCGTAGCGCAGCTGGCAACACGCATTAGTGGTAGTTCCGATCTCTATCAGACCAGCTCCCGCACCCCGTGTAACTCGGTGAATTTCATCACCAGCCACGATGGTTTCACCCTCTACGATCTGGTGAGCTATGAGCAGAAACACAACACAGCCAATGGCGAAGAGAATCGGGATGGAGAAAACAACAATATCAGTTGGAACAGCGGCGTAGAAGGAACAGATGCAGATGAAACTATCCTAAAACTACGTTTCACACGCATCCGCAGCATGGCCCTGATCCTTATTCTCTCCCAGGGCGTCCCCATGATCACCGCAGGTGACGAATTTGGCCGCAGCCAGGGGGGCAACAATAACTGCTGGTGTCAGGACAACAGTAGCAGCTGGATCGACTGGGATCTTGCCAAAACAAACAAAGGGCTGCGCCGTTTCTTTAAAAAATGTTTGGCACTGCGAAAAAACCATCTCCCCTTTCGCCGTCGCAACTTCTTCAGTGACGGTATGGAGAAGGATATTGCCTGGCAGTCGCTCACTCCCGGACTGGAAGACTGGTCACAAGAGTGCCACACCCTGGCATTCCTCCTGCGTGGCAGGCGAAAAGAATACGATTTTTTTATCATGCTCAACGGACATCGCAGCCAGGCTGCCGAATTTACTCTCCCCGCCCTGCTTCCCAACAGAAAGGGATGGCGGCAAATCATCAATACGGCACGCCCGAGTCCCTTTGATTTTCCGGCACCAAGCCGTGCCATTAAGTGCAGAGGAAACAAGCAGGTAACGGTTCAGGCAATGGCCGCTGTCGTTTTACAATCAGTATGATAACGAGTAATAAGCACCCCGCAGCCCTGCGGCTTTCCGGTATTATCCCGGTTGGCACTATTTTTTCCTTATGGTATGCTTGCGTGAAGGCTAAAGAATACTTATCATTTTGTGAATTATCTGACAGCTACTAATCGTAACCATAATTAGCACCCATTCCACAGCGGAATTTTTTTAACAATGACCCAGAGTAACTTTCTTTTTCTTGGCGATTCGCTCATAGCCGATTTTGACTGGCAGGCACGAATGCACCACTTTAAGATCATGAATTACGGAATGCCGGGCGAGACCGTGCAGGGACTCCGAAACAGACTAGCATCCATTACCGCAGAAATTGACCCCCCCGAACTGATCCTGGTGATGACAGGAACCAACAATCTCATCATAGAAGACTATGGCTTTCTTGAATCATTACGTCAAATTAACATCCAGCTCACATCAATTTATCCAACAGCAGAAGTTATCACCAACAGTCTTTTGCCCTGTCAACTCCCCTGGATTGAAAC
>CAYWMZ010000290.1:0-3946 GCA_964459485.1 uncultured Desulfocapsa sp.
TTATCTTCGTGAGGGAGTGCGGAAAAAGAACTTCATTCTCACCCAGTCCTTTGCCTCGGAAGTAGCCATCTTTGTGGAGGAACCCCTGAGCCTTCTCAAGCAGGTTAGGGATGTCATAGACCGGCAGCAACTCCTGCCAGACCTTTCCATCGACCCCTATCTCTCTACTATTGTGACTACCTACTCCTACTTTGATCGTCTGCTGATCATAGACAGTAAGGGGATAGTGCGTCACGCCTCGCTCAGCAACCTGGAGGATATAGGTACCAGTGCGCTGGGGCAGAAATTCTTTCAAGAGACAATGGCACGGCAAGATACCTACTGGTCGGCAAGTTTTATCTCACTCAGTACCGGGCAGCCTACGGTGAGCATTTCCATGCCCTTAGAGGATGGTCTGGTGGTGGGCTACCTGAATTTAGATGTACTCAGTGGTTTGGCCCAGAAGTTTCAGATTAATAACACTAACCATGCCTTGATCACCGATCAAGAAGGTGTGGCCATTGTTTATTTTGACCGAACTCTCGTAGCCCAGAGGCTTGATTTTAACAATTTGGAAGAGATCAAACAGGGCCATCTTGGTCATGAGGGGACCTATTTGAGGCAATCAGAGTCGGATCCCAGAAAACAGGAACTTGCCTCAGTGGTTATTGTCCCCGCCACAGGCTGGCTGGTCTCTATTCATCGAGATGTGAGTCAGGCCTACGCTCCACTGCGTTCTTTAACCCGGGTTCTTATTGTCACCGTCCTCCTTACCGCTCTCTTAACGCTGTTGTTGGCGGTCTTTTGCCTCCGCAAGGTTTTTGGTCCTCTGGCCCATTTTTTAAAGACTACAAAAATGATCTCAGAAGGACGCTATGATATCGAGGTTCCAAGTGGTTTCAGTGAGATGGATGAACTGGGGCAGCATTTCCGGGATATGGTATCTTCTATTCAAGGCAGGGAACGTGATCTCCACCAACGCCTTGATTCAGAGGCATTGTTGTCTCAGATTTCCACAACCTTTATGAACCTGCCCATGGCTCAGTGGGAGGGAGGAGTGGTCAGGGCCTTGAATCTTGTTGGAAGTTTCCTGAATATGGATAAGGTTAATATCTTTACTTATGGTGATAAGGGGACAACTCTATCTTGCCGCTATGAGTGGTGTGGGCCCGGAATTTCCTCAAAGATGGAATCTTTACAGGACATTCCTGTCCGTGAGTATGCCTGGTTCCATGACCAGTTTCGGAAGCAGGGCTGTGTCCAGGTCGAACAATTGAGTGAATTGCCCAAGGAGGCAGAAGCAGAGCTCGACCGGTTTAAGAAGCTGAAAGTCAAGTCCCTTCTCTGTTTGCCCATGTATAGCCGGGAAGAACTTACGGCCTTTATCAGCTTTGTCTGTCTCAAGGAGGAGCGGAGGTGGTCGAAAGAAGAAATAGCCCTCCTTAAACTCCTCGGCGATCTTTTTCACCAGACCATGTTACGGCAGCAGAGCAGGCAGCAGGTGGAACGCCTGCAACTGGCAATTGATCAGGCAGCAGAATTCATTCTCCTCTTGAACGGTGAGGGACGTATTGTGTACTCCAATGCAGTCTTTGCCAAGGCGTGTGGGGTTTCCAACGGTGCCGGGGTTGTGGGGCGTCTGTTCCGGGAATTGCCTCCTGCTGGGATTGGGGGAGATAGCTTTGCTTCCATTTGGGCCGTAAACTGTAAAGAGCAGGGGTGGACGGGTCGACTGAGTGGACAGCAGTTTGATGGTACAATTTTGCAGCAGGAGCTCACCATTTCTCCCATTCGAGAGGGTGACGGGCCCGTAAGCCTCTATGTGATGGTGGGAAGGGATATCTCAAGACAACTTGAACTCGAGAGTCATCTCCAGCAGGCACAGAAGATGGAATCCATCGGTACTCTGGCCGGGGGCATTGCCCACGATTTTAATAATATTCTGAGCGCCATTATGGGGTACACGGAACTGGCCAGACTCTATATGGATAAAGACCATCCCAGTATGTCCCACCTCAAGGAGGTGACTCGCGCTTCTCAACGTGCCGCAGATCTGGTTTCACAAATCCTGACCTTCAGCCGTAAGGAGCAGAGGGAACTGGTGGCCATTAATATGCAGCCCATTATCAATGAGCCACTGAAACTTTTAAGGGCCTCACTGCCAACAACCATTGAGATTCGACAGGAGATCGGGGAGACCGGGCAAGTTTTGGCAGATGGTACCCAACTGCACCAGGTTATAATGAATCTCTGCACCAATGCCTCCCACGCCATGATCGGCGGTGGCGTTCTGGAGGTGTGTTTGAAAGAGGTTGAGTTGTCCCTCAAAAGCGTGCGATTTATGCCGGATCTTAAGCCCGGAACCTACGCCAGATTGACCATATCTGATACTGGATGTGGTATGAGTCGTCAGGTACTGGAGCATATCTTTGACCCCTATTTTACCACAAAAGCGAAAGGTAAGGGCACGGGCCTTGGGCTGGCCGTAGTCCAGGGAATTATAAAAAGTTTTGGGGGAAATATCAGTGTTGGGTCACGTTTGGGGGAAGGGAGTATCTTCACCATTTTTCTTCCCGTTGTGGAAGCAGTTGTCGGGGATGACAGGCTGGAAGAAGATGAGGGGGACGTTCCCGGTGGCATGGAGCGGGTGTTGCTGGTGGATGATGAGCAGGCCCTGGTGCATCTTCAGACGATGACCCTTGAAGAGCTGGGTTATGCTGTTGTTCCTTTTAGTTCGAGTGCACAGGCCTGTGAGGCGTTTGGGGAAACACCGGATGCCTTTGACATTGTCATCAGTGATATGACCATGCCGGAGATGACAGGATTGCAGTTGGCCGCTGAGGTCGCTAAAATTCGTGAGGATATCCCTTTTATTATCTGTACCGGGTACAGTGACGGCCTGGGGCCTGAGAGAATAGCCGAATTTGGCGTGAATTGTGTACTTTCCAAACCAGTGCAGCGGCGTGATCTGGCCCTGGCCATTCGCAGACTGTTGGATGAGGGGATATAGAATTTTTATGATTGGGTAATAATAGGGGGGGAGAACTATTGGGGTTGAATATAGTCCGCCAGCTCGTTAATAGTGGTGACGTGGCGACGGAACTCTTTACTGTCCACCAGGCGGACATTAAACTGTTGCTGGAGTCCCATGGAGATCTGTAGGGCATCTAAAGAATCCAGGCCCAGACCGCTGTTGTCAGAAAAGATCAATACGTCCTCGTCCAGCGATTCCGGGTTCATATCTTCGATATCACACTCTGTGAATATCATTGTTTTCAGACGTAGTTTTAAGTCCGAATCAAGTGATCCTTTCATATTCCGTTTCGTGTCCTGTGTGCAAATATCAGCCCTGCCAGGGTCAGTAGGAGAATACCAAATCCCGCCAGAGCAAGTGATTCTGTGACTACTGCACGGCATCCAAGTCCACGCAGAAATACATCCAAAAAACCTTCTAAACCCCATGACATCGGGGAGATGTTGCTGAGGGTTTGCATGCTTTCTGGCATAATGAACTTGGGAACCATGATCCCGCCGATGGCTCCGAACAGGATATTAATAATTCCCCCGATGGTGGTGGCCTGCTCCACACTCTGTACTGATACCGCAATGAGTATGGAGGTTCCGATGGCAGCAAGGCTGAGGCCGGTGGAGACCATAACGAGTGCTGCCACCGAGTTGCCAAGCGTCAGGCCGTCGGCACCCAGCAGAGGCACAATAAATACGCCCACTGCAATCATCAGCCAGACTTGGATCTGGTTAATGACCATATATGGCACAATTTTGCCCGTAAAAAGTGCAGGAATGGAGATATTCATGCTGTTCATGCGCATTAAAGTGTTCTGGTTACGCTCGCTGATAAAGATAGTGGACATGGGAATGATAATAAAAAACATCCCGAATACGATCCAGGAGGGGACACTCTGCTGGGTGGAGCTGGGGTGTTGGCGAGGGCCTAGACCACTGTAGT
>CAYWMZ010000291.1:0-3940 GCA_964459485.1 uncultured Desulfocapsa sp.
CAATACAGCCTTCGGGGATGATGTCGTAGCAGGTCTTGCAGAGATCGGGAACGTAGGAGGGCTCGGCCCCGGCTAGCACCACAAAGGTGATGCCTCGCTCTTTCTCGGCCGTCATCAGATGCTGCCAGTCGTCGCTGTTGAGGTTCTCTTTGGCGAACTGTTTCTCCCCGTTGAAGTAGTAGCAGCCTTCACAGCGGATATTGCAGCGATTCGTCATGTCATAGGTGGACTCACGCAGGAAAAAGTATTTGCGTACCTTCTCAAAACGTTCGCGAATGGCGGGTTCTGCAATGATGTCTGTGAATTTATAAGTTGTCTGTGTCTCCTGCTGTGCCATGGTGCTTCCCCGTCCCGCCTACTCTTTTTCAGCAAGTTTGCTGCTGATATACTCGGCGATGATACGAACCGTGGTCAGTTTAGGATAGTCATCTTCATCAATCCTGATGCCATATTCATCACGGAGCACTAAGGCGATGGTGGCCAGATCCATGGAGTCGATTCCCACTTCATCCACCAGATCAAGGTCGGCGTCGAAGGTTTCCGGGGTCACATCTTCCAGTTTCAGTTCATCTATGATGATTGCAGCAATGCGGGTGATTGTCTCGGTAATTTCTGTTGCCATGATTCGTTATTGCTCCTTTTTTGGGGTCAGCACCATCTTGCCGGAGCAGACCTCCTGTTGCTTATTGCATATTGTAAACGAGTAGTGATGTTTCATTTTCGCAGGGACTGCCCGAATATCAAGGACATCTCCCGGCCGGATAATTTCCTTAAACTTGATGCGGCTGAGACCCTTCAAAACAGAGCTTGTTCCCAAGCTTTTCTGGATAGTTTTTGTTACCATATCCAGTTGGGCAATGCCGGGTAGTATGGGGTCGTCTGGGAAATGGCCATCAAACCAGGGTGAATCCTTTTCCGCACTGACCCGGGCCTGTACGGCCTTGTCATCTCCCAGCCCAGTTCTAATGGTCGAAAACCACATACGAAACCTTTTCTTTTAGTACAAAATTTGTAGTCATCTGCTTGTAACAGGAAAAGCCAAAAAATTCAAACGATGTACCTCGGTTTTTTTAAAAGAGCTGGCCGCCTTTCCCTAACGGATTAAAAATTCCCAAAGAGGGCCGTTGAGGCCGCGCTCATGGAGTGTATTCACTGTGGCAGCAGCTTCTTTACCGCCGGAGCCCACAATCCAGTTGCTCCGTCCCCCTGCCCTTTTGAGAACCAGCTCCTCAATGGTCGTCTGCTTGATGTGGCTGCTCTTGTAGTAAAAGGGATACAAGAGGTCGGTCTCCTTACTGATCTGTCCTTCGTGGAGCGCAGTTTCATAGAGACCAGTGTGGGGGTAGATCCTGATCCCGGTGAAGAAGAACAGAACCACATTGGGGAGGTTTTCGATGTTGTCCAGGGTCTCGCCCAGGGTCTCTTCTGTCTCCCCTGGGCCACCGAGCAGGAAGTAATGGGCACAGCGCAGTCCTGCGGTAATGGCCCTGGCGTGCGTTTTGACTACAGTGGCCGGAGTAAAGGGTTTACGGTAGTTGTGGAGCATGGTTCCAGAGAGGGATTCGGTGCCAAATTCCACATGCTTTAACCCGCATTCGGCCATGGTCCTGAAGTAGCCATCTGGATGCTTCAGGGGGGCGAAAAAACCACCCCAGGGGATGGTCAGTTTCTGTTTACGAAAGGCCTTTGCTACCGCAAGACTGTGGGAGATGTCGGAGTTAAAGGCGGAATCTGTGATAAATATGTATTGGGCGCCACGCTCCTGGAGCTTAAGTGCGGTACGGGCGACAGCATCCGGCTCCATAAGACGATGTTTTTTACCCTCAATATGGGGGTAGGGGCAGTAGATGCAGGAGAAGGAGCAGCCCCGTTTGGTCTGGAGGTTGAGCATTCCGCCATGTTCGAGGTAAAATTGGGAATGATCGTTCTTGGCTGTCTGCCGTATCGGGGCTCCGAGCCAGGGTTCTGGACGTACTGCTTTTTGTGAACGGCTGAGTAGGCCCGGAATATGGTTGACAGGTTCTTTGTTCTCCAGTGCAGTCAGGAGCTGATCAAATCGCTCCCCTTCACCGATAATACCGAAATCAAGATCCAGGGCCTTAAAAATCTCATGGGGCAGGATGGTAAAACCTGCTCCTCCACCAACGAGCGGCACTCCACAACGACTTCGTAACCACTGCACCAGTTTTTTGTGGCCATCAATAAAAAACTGGGGGCTTGAGGCATCGGTGTTGTCGATATTACGGATGGAGATGCCTATGATATCGGGGTGAAAATTTGCCATAAGCTTTTGCAGTCCATCCAGATCAAGGAGGTTGAGATCTGCAATCTCAACTTGGTGCTTATTATTCAGGGCGCCAGCCACATAGTCAAGCCCCAATGGATACACGGGATAGGGGACGGTGAGGGTGTTGGGGGAGATCAGCAGGACTCTCATTGTAGGTGCAGTTCCATGGCAGTAACAGCGTTTCCAAAGCCTAGTACCAGCACCTTCTTGTCCGCAGCCACCACCCCGTTTTGCAGGAGATGGCATGCCATTACTGCGGCCACAGCAGAGGCCGAGGCAAACTCTCCGGTGAATTTACGGTAATGGATGACCGGAACATCAAGGCCGCTCAGCTGCATAAAGTTGTCCAGCTGTTGTTCGCCCTGGGCACTGTGGGCTGCCGGGATTCCGGCCAGAATCATCTGGTAATCGCTCAGGGATGCATTCTCTGTGGAGAGCTGTGCCACCAGGGACTGGATCACCGATTCTGTCTGGTTCTGGTAGAAGCTGAGACGGATACAGACCTTGCCGGGAATAACCCTTCTGCTCAGGGAGAAGCCTCCACCCCCGTCGGCCAGGGGAGATGCAGCATTGACGGAAGGATCAAAGAGGGGAGAGAGCTGTTTGTGGGCCTCATCTGCTGCCAGGACAAAGGCCGCTTTGGAGCTGTCGTGCAGGAAGGTGTGGGCGGTGAGCAGGGCCTGCTCAAAGGAGTGGTCTCCTCCGCTCAGGGTGAGGTTGGCCCCCCGGGCACCGTGCATAATGGCAATCTGTCCCGCTGCGCTGTTATGAACCGAGCCCACAAAGTCGATGGGGCTGGGGAACTGTTCATCACTGTCCCTGAGTTTCGTCAGAAAGTTATGGGTTTCGGACAGTGCCCCCCAGCCGGTACCCAGAAAGACCGAGTGGGGAGACTGGGTGAAGCAGGAGTCCTCTTTGGCAGCGGCCGCCAGGGCCAGAGCCATCCGTGGAAAACGTCCCAGACGCCTGATTTTGCGGGCTGGCAGACCCCGGGAGAGAGTGTCTGTATCCAGTGTTCCTGAAAGGGATGCTAGCTGTGAAAACTGTTCCAGGGTTTCCTGGCCATGACCGGCTCCGGTGATACAGGCCTTCCCGAGAATGGTGAGTGGGCTGCTACGGGGAGGAGCATTGGACACCGGAAAGGCACCCGCCTTTCCCAGAATCAGGGAGGCGTTATTGCCGCCAAAGCCAAAGGAGTTGGAGAGTATGGCCGAGAGTGGTGCCGATTGAGGGTTGAGGACAGGGCTCACCCCCAGTTCGGGATCTACTTCTGTACATCCGGTATTAGCAGGGATCAGATTTTCAGTACTACATATGCAGGCAATGGCTGCCTCTATGGCCCCGGAGGCAGCAAGGGTATGGCCCGTTGCCCCTTTGATGGAAGAGAGGGGCGGCGGATTGCTGAAAAGAGTTGTGATGGCCTTGGATTCGGCCAGGTCGTTGTCTGGTGTTCCGGTACCATGGAGGTTGATGTAGTCCATATCCGTAACAGCAAGATCTGCACATTTTATGGCATCTTTCATGGCAGTCGCAGCGCCCCTTCCTTCGGGATGGGGCGCCGCAGGATGGTGGGCATCGCAAGAGAGACCATAGCCAAAGAGCTGGCCCAGGGGCTGGGCCACCGGTTCAGTTGTCAGCAGTAGCAGAGCTGCC
>CAYWMZ010000292.1:0-3933 GCA_964459485.1 uncultured Desulfocapsa sp.
ATGTCAGGATGTGTGACTATGGGTTTTATTTCGCTACTGAATATAAATCGTCCTCTGATGAAGGAATAATAAAAGGGTTTAACCCCAATAAAATCTCTAGCGCAGATTAATTGCTGAAGTTTTGCGTCCCATATGGCAATTGAAAAGTCTCCTATAAGATGAGAAAAACATTCAGTCCCCCATTTCTCATAAGCATTGAGAATGAGTTTACTGTCTGGGAAGGTGTCTATATTACAGATACCTAGGGAAGCTCCCAACTCATTTCGGTTGTCAATACGTGCATCTGTAGAAATACTTACACAGCTTTCGGAGTCGGTATAGGGTAGGCGTTCATTGAGAGACTGAGGGGTGGTGTGAAGCATGCAGTGGCCAAAACAAATATGCTTTTCCTGATGGATGCGAACACCATCCGGGCCACGATGAGCAAGTTCATTCGCCATCTTTTGAACGTATTGGGAACATACCTGTTGGTTGGTCAGGTCTACTATACCAAAAATCGCACTCATTACGATATTGGTTTGTTAAGGGAAAGGGTGTCGAGTATAGCAGTTTTGACTTGGGGCAGTAGCAGGTGGTCGCGATGGAATTCGAGGTTGTAGATTTGGCAGAATTCATTCCCAGCTATTTCAGCAAGGTTTTGCAACTGTCTTCCCATAAATAATTTATCTGTGATGTCTAGGGGGAAGGAATTTTTGAGGAGTTCGATGGCAGAAATGGCACCGGGGATTTTTGTGATAGATATCTCCGATTTTGTTTGGGACTTGGAAGGGTCGTTGAGAATGAAGATGGCAGCTAGCGGGTGACTCATATGAGAATCTTCGCATGTCATTAGTATGCGCTTTTTGTTTCCATAGTGTGCCATTGGGATGGCAGGTTCGGTATTGTGTAGAAAGGATAGGCTGTCTTGAAATAGGCGTACACCTGGGTAGCTAGCTAAGCAAGAGATCTTTCCGTTTTTTGGTTGTAGTAAGAGGCAGTCATCAGTCAAGAGAGGGAACTGCCCATTACTACTGTGGAAAAATGAGCCAAGAGTAGATTTTCCCCATCCAGAAGCTCCACAGAACGCAACTGCATAATTGTTAGTCAGGATACAGCTCGCATGAATTATATGTTCGCCTAGATGGCTTAAAAGTCGAGGAATTATCTGATCCAAAAGAAGGTGGCGTATAGTTTTGTCTGGGACGCCATTCATTCGATATGCTGTGATGTGACGGGTGTTAGTATTGATTCTAAAGAATGCATTGCGTGGAAAATTTACCCAATAATAATTATCCTCTCTCCCAACTGAAATACTTATTTGTCCATCTGGGAGATACCAGTGATGAAACCATTGTGGTGGAGGAGAGGGCAGATCATTTTCCTGCTTTGAATGGAAGGACAATACATCAGAGCTAAGTGAATCCATGGGGAGTTCGGGGAGTGGAATATCACTTTCCAGGGTGTATTGGAAAATTCTATACTTCAAAATAACTCTTCAGCATGATGTTTAATTGTAAAGTACAAAATAAATGCTGGTAACAATGAATAATGGTTTTAAGAATGTATGATTTTAGCTTCAAGAAGTTGTTGTAAAAGTATAGGTATGTCTTTTTCTAAAATATCTTTTTCAACTTCATACTCATCAAGTAGCTGCTCTAGAATGGTATTAATGCTCGCCCCATCTTTCAGAATCTCCAATACCCTTCGACCCACTTCATTAATCCCAAAGTAGTTTTCACTCTTCATATCCAAAAGGATAGTCTCGTCGTCTATGTTCTGACTAAGTACGTCGGGAGAGAGCTTGAATAGCTGTTGTCTGTCTATCATTGGCCAAGTAACCTTAAAATATTGGTAACTATTCAGCCTACCCTCAAGATACGGGTAAACTCGAATCCGTAACTGTTCAGAAGTGCCCAGGTTCGTTCAGGCTGGTCGCCGTAGTGTACTATTTTGTACATGAGGCGTCCAGACCGGACGAAAACGGGTGCTGCTGAATAGTTACAAATATTGAAGTGCTTACCTCAGTAATGCAGTAAAGATCCTTCCTGTCGTGCTATTTTCAAAGCTTTATAGGTTGAATATACCCCCACTACCATAAAAATAACAGAGAAAATAAGGAGATAATAGAGTTCGGTTGTGATCTCAGCCAATCCTGCGCCCTGTAAAAAAATCTGTCGCATGGCCTCTAGGCCGTAAGTAATAGGAAGGAGTGCAGAAACAGGTTTCAGCCAGGATGGCAGGACACTCACCGGATACAAAACACCGCCAAGAAGGCTACCGCACATGGCCATGAGCATGGAAATAGGGCTACCACGTTTAAAGACAATAATAAAAGCTGCTGAGAACAAGCCAAGACCAATAAATGGAAGCAGGGTCAAAATAAAACTGAATAGCAAGGGCACAAAATGGACATCAGGAAATCGTACCCCAAACACGAATATTCCAAGCAGCAGATAAGAAAGGGTGCGAACGCTGCTGGACAGCAGTTTATAGGTAAACGACGAGAGCAGGATGGTAATAATGGATGTGGGGGTAACCAGTAATGACTCAAGGGTACCCATTATCTGGGCATTACGGATTTCTGTGGCAAAGCTGTTGCTCGAAATAGTCAGATAATCTGTGAGGGCAATTCCTATTAGAACAAAGGAAAAATAATCGCCACCATAAGGGGCAAGAGGTTCAACATTTTGTCCGGCGAAGAGTTTAGATATCAGGAAGAAAGAGGCAGTGCTGAAGAGGATAGCAAATGCCTGTAGTAAAAATTGCAGGCGATAACTTGCTGCAATTTTAAGATCTCTCTTGAAGAAGGCTAGAGGTTTAGAGACAGAAAAAGAGGTCATTGTTCTATCTTGCATCTTGTGCAGTAATTAGGCTGTTAAACAGCGTTTCAAGTTCAAGGTCAACGGGAGAGCATTGGTAGACCATTGTTCCCTCAGCTATAAGATCAGCCATAAGTTGGGGTATATTATCAGGGATTACGGAAAAGTGACAGGTGTGGTGTCCTGCGACATCTGTTCGGATAGCCTTGAATGCCTCCTGTTGCACAAGTAAATTACTGAGGCTGTTCACCGTACAGGAATACGTGGTCTTTCGGTCTGAAAGACTGCTGATACTGCCTGGTGAAATATTTTTAAGTATCCGACCTTGATGGAGGATAGCAAGTCTGTCACAAATATCTTCTGCTTCGTGGAGATTATGGGTGCACCACACAATGGTGGTTTTTTCTTTTTTAATCAGAGTTTCCCGTGTGAAATCAAGGATACTTCTAGTGGAAATGGGATCAAGGCTGGTGGTCGCCTCATCCATCAGGAGTACTTCAGGCTTTGCCAGTAGTGCCCTTGCAATGGAGAGTCGTTGCTTTTGTCCAGCTGAGTAGGCCATAAACCGTGACTTTGCTTTATCTGCCATTTTGGTGAGTTCCAGAACTTCTTTGATGCGTCTTGTCTTGAAAGCGCCGGAGAGATTATAGAGCGTGGCAAAGAATTCCAGATTATCCCAACCACTAAGACGCCAATAGAATGTTCTGTCATTAGTGTTGACCAGACCAATTTTATTCCTGATTGCTGAGGGCTGTTCATTGAGTGAGAGTCCGGCAATATGGCCCTCTCCCGTATCTGGACTGATAAGGGTTGCGAGAATCTTAATCAGTGTGGTTTTTCCGGCCCCGTTTGGGCCAAGGAGGCCCATTATCTCACCCCTGTTAACGGTCAGTGAGACATTCTCCAAGGCCTTGGTGAGGCGTGGTTTACGGAAAAGGAGGGTCTTCCAGGTTCGTTCGGAATAGGTTTTGGAAATATTATGGAGTTCTATGGCAGGAAGCATACAATCATATCAGTAATGGATTTTATGAAATGTATTATTGTTTGTAACTATTCAGCGTAACAGTAAGCAACACAGAAAAAGCACGAAATGTAACTGTTCAGGGTGCGTTAGATTCGGTCATTCAGCCCTTTT
>CAYWMZ010000293.1:0-3932 GCA_964459485.1 uncultured Desulfocapsa sp.
ACGGGGAGGGCAGCCAGGTATCTCTTTAGTGAGGATGGCGGCAAGCCCTTCCACACCACACGTTGTAAGTATCTGTTCCCGCTGCAGGAGATGGGACAACAGTGTGTTGCCAAACTGCATCTGTGCTGTGGGCTTTCCCTCCTCACTGGTGAGGATTATAACCTGACTGGCTCCTAAGGCAGAGAGGAGCAGAAAGTGCATGGCATGCAGGGCCGCTGTCTGTGGGAACTCCAGAAAAAGGAGATTTTTGTGTTCCTGTGTAGTGTTGCGCCACCAGTAGCGATGCAGTGCGGCTTCATCACCAATCACCAGTCGCATCCCCGGCCTCAGAGGCAGGCTTCCCAGGTATTCCAGCAACAGGGGGTCATCAAAACGGTGGTAGTGGAGTGCGGCGCTGGGACAGGAACTGAGACAGGCACCGCATTCCATACAGCGAAGATGGTCGATGTGGACACCATCCCGATCCTGTTTAATGGCATGATGGGGGCAGGCATCCAGGCAGGCACTGCAACCGGTCTGGAGCCTGGCACTGTACTGGCAGAAGTCTGGATTCCAGCCGATGACCTCTTGGACTTCACGCATGTAGAGCGTGGCAAACAGATCTGGCAGAGTGTCTATGGAGTAAATCCCAGTTGTATCTTCAGGCAGAGAGCCTTCAGCACCACGGAGAGCGACTATGGCAGGAGTTGTGAGTTGCCGCTCCTCTACACAATGGAGGTCAATGGCAGCAGAATCGCAGACCTCCACACATGCATTACAGAGGCTGCAACGATCAAAGTCGAGAAAGAGCTGCTCGTCGAGGCACTGTTCCGGGCAAGCGGAGCCGCAGACACCACAATGGGTACATTGGCTAAGGTCTATGGGCTGTTTGCAGGTGAAGCTGATCGTGAATTTTCCCTGGTCTCTTCCGATATGTAGCTCCTGAGCCCTGGTCAGATCCGGATCGTATCCCTTCAGGAGCAGGGGAGAAATATCAAGGATACCGGAGTAGCTTTCCATAAAGTCATGGAGTTTAGCTGCATCCGTGCCAAGGAGTGTTACCCGGGAGTCGGGTTCAATAATGTATGAGGGGACAGAGTGATTGTGGCAGCGTTTGAGCTCTGTTTTTGCAAGGGCCTTAAGCTCAGCGTCATCCATATCTGTAAAATCAGCGTTGAGCTGTAGTGTGGCAGAGAGTGGATATGGAGAGTTGGGATGGACAGCGGAAAAACCACCTGCAATGAGGATCGTATCTGCTGAGATGTCCCGGTGCTCGTAAGCAGATATCAGGGACGCCTGGGAGACTGTTTTGAAGAATTTGGGTTCTACACCCTTGCCGGAGAGGAGGATGCACTTTGAGGAAGTGTTCATTCAGATTGTTCCATGAGAGGAGAGTTATGGGAGATGCTTGGTCGCCACATATCCTGAGTCACCGCCGTAAGGTAGCTTCTTTTGGCTCGTTAAGCCAATGCTTTTTGAGGGTGATGCCCCCTTGGCCTTCCATTATCGGCTGATTTTCGATATAATGTTGCGCTGCAGGCCGTTTGTGGCCACAGAGAATATCTTTCTTCGGAGAATGTATGGATATAAGTCTTACTACCTTGGCACAAAAAACAGTGGTGATCACTGCATCCGGTCGTGAAGAACGAGAGGAAACACTGGCCATAGAAGTGCCCTACACCGTTGCTTTGAACGATACGGATATTGGAGCATCCATGGTACTGGCCACGGGGCTTGAAGAGTTTGGAGCGGGATTTCTCTTTGGCCAGGGTTATGTGAGCCGGCCAGGTCAGGTGCGGGAGGTCCTGGTGTGTCCCGAGGGCCGCATTTCGGTGCATGCCGATGTGGAGGAGGGCAGTGAACCCAAAGAGGTGATTATTACTTCCGGTTGTGGCGGTACCGGCAAGATATCCCGTGAGATGCTGGAAGGGGCCTTTGATCCCCTCCAGGAGTGTAGCATAACCCTTTCCGAAATCAATCAGTTTATCCGAGAGATGTTACAGAAGTAACCCCTGGGCCCTGCCACACACTGTGTCCATGGCTGCGGACTCTGGGCAGATGGCAGGATTCAGGGATTTTATGAGGATGTGGGGCGGCATAACGCAGTGGATAAGGTGATTGGTGCCATTCTGATGGAGAAGATACCGGCCCGCGGTGCCATCTATACCACTGGCAGGCTCACTTCGGATATGGTTTTAAAATGTGCCCGGATTGGAATTCCCATTGTGATGTCCCGCACCTCGACATCATCCCTGGGATTGGCCATTGCCCGGCGGGCCGGAGTGACTCTCATCGGTTATGCCCGACCCGGACGTCTCAATGTGTTTAATGCTCCGGAGCGGGTGGTTGTGGGGACGGAGTAAGAGGGGCTCACATTCCTGGAATGACGCTGCAATAGGTTTCCGGGACAGTACTTTGATAGTGAGACTGGGCTGTATTATAATTGGCATCGGTTTTATGATCCGGAGATAGGGAGGTATGTTTCTGCTGATCCTATTGGGCTGAGGGGTGGGGTTAATCTTCATGCTTATGTTGGTAATGATCCGGTTAACATTGTTGATCCTTGGGGGTTGGCAAAGATTGTAAATGGTGGGATTAAACCATCGATAAAAGGATCATATAAATCGACCCTACAAAAAGGTATTGATGCAGCTGACAAGTTTGTGAGAAATAAAGCACTGAATAAGTTAGGGGTTCCAATCCCTGTCGCCAAGGGAGCGTTGGGCAGCACACTCGGCCTTGGAGTTGGTGCAATTTTGTTAGAGCTAACAAATCCAACAACTCTTGGAAACGGCACATTACCTCCTGACTGGGATCAAGACCGCAATGGAATTCCTGATTTGATAGAACCTTTACCCAATGATAACTGCTACTGAAAGTGCTGTTATGTTAGAGAAAAATATTTTTCAATTTTTGTTTATAGTTGCTGGTTTTCTATGTCTTTCTATTTTTATTAGAGGATTTCTATCGTTAATAGGCATTAATAGTGGTTTTTTTCACTTAATCGTATCTATTTTGACCCTTGGTGGAATCTATGGTTTTGCGAAATCGAAATTTATATATTTCACTAAGAAGAAAAAGTCATATATTGTTGCAATTAAAGGGAAAAAGGGAAAAAGGGAAAAAGGGAAAAAGAAAGGGAATGGGGGCAGGTCTTGAAACATCACATTATGCTTCTGCTTCAGCGGCACGCTAAGGGCAGAAGTCTGAACAACCACCCCACACCCCAGCAGCAAAACCCCACAACTTACCCCAGCCACTAAACATAATTGACATTATGCGAGCGGACTGTCTGGCACCGGCCATACCTTGCAGTGGGATTCCTCAAAAGATCCCCGCAGAAGCATGGGCTGTGCCAGACAGGGAGCGTTACTATGCGCCCCCGGAGCTACCACCCAACTTGGAACGTCCGGCAAAGAAGTAACGAAACCGCTTCCCCTGCGCAGTCCGGTTTTTTCGGTCTGCGCCAAGTGTGCAAACCAACATGGGTCTACCCCAGAACCCGGATAAGGCAGCTGTCCGACGCAGCAGCCGGTGCTCAGAATCATACCCAAAGCTCAAGCGAACCGCTGCCGTGAGAAAGGATCAGTATCTGCTTACTGCTTTTCTACTTTCTTGATAAAGGTTTTAGCATCAACGATCTGTGTTCTGTGAAAATGCTTGAGAGAAAGGAGATGGTTGTCTCCTGAGACAATGTAATCTGCTTTGACCTCAAGAGCGCAGGCAAGAAACTTATTGTCAGTGGGGTCGTCAACGATCCTGTCTCTGTCTGTGTGGAAAACATCCTGTCCAACAACGGTTTTACGGAATACAAGACGAAAAAATAGGGAAAACCGGGACAGGGAAAACCGGGACAGACCACGATAAAAGGACCGGCAAACAAACGTAGTCTGTCCCATATTTCCCAGAGGCGTTTCCCGTAACCCCTGTATCGTGCAGATGTTGAGGGAACG
>CAYWMZ010000294.1:0-3928 GCA_964459485.1 uncultured Desulfocapsa sp.
TGGGAGGACAGGAAGAAAAGGTGGTCTTTAAAGCGGCACTCCTGGAAACATCATAAAACAAGGCCCGGCAGTGATGATTTCTCCACTGCCGGGCCCGATTGTGTCAGTGTCTCTCATAATGTGAAATACATTAGCAGCTTGGCCAATACGTGAGCAACCATTGCCCACTCGAAACAGTGAGGAGTCTTATTTTTTTAGGGCACAGAAAATAGTTTGTCCAGAGAGGCCGTTTAATCAAGCCAGAGCCTCCCGGATACGGGCCATTGCTTTCTTGACATTTTCGTACGAATTAAAAGCTGATAGCCTGATGTATCCCTCGCCACATTTCCCAAATCCTGCACCTGGAGTGCAGACAACGCCCGCTTTTTCAAGGAGCATGTCAAAGAAATCCCAGGAATCTCGCTTGCCTTCAATCCAGATATAGGGGGAATTGGCCCCGCCCACAAAATCGTAGCCAAGTTTGGCAACTTCAGAGGCAATAAGATCGGCATTCTTGAGATAGCCCGCCACAAGTTCTCTGGTCTGGGCCTTGCCAGCTTCACTGTACACGGCCTCGGCCGCCCTTTGTACCGGGTAGGAGACGCCATTGAACTTGGTGCAGTGTCTGCGATTCCACAGGGGATGGATGGCCTGTTTGTTACCTTTGGAATCAAAGGCCATGCATTCTTTGGGAACTACGGTGTAGGCACAGCGGGTACCTGTGAACCCAGCATTTTTGGAAAAGGATCTGAACTCGATGGCACACTCTTTGGCCCCTTCGATTTCGTAGATGGATTTTGGCAGAGATTCGTCTCTGATAAAGGCCTCATAGGCGGCATCAAAGAGGATCAAGGCCTGGTTGTCACGGGCGTAGTCCACCCAGGTCTTGAGTTCGGCCTTGGTGATGGTAGACCCTGTGGGATTATTTGGAAAACAGAGGTAGATCAGATCTGATTTTTCAGTGGGGAGCGCAGGGACGTAGTTATTTTCCTTCGTGGAATTGAGATAGGTGATTCCCTGGTACCTGCCGTCCTCAAAGGATCCGGTGCGTCCAGCCATAACATTGGTATCGAGGTAGACGGGATAGACGGGATCGGGAAGGGCGATTTTGGTATCCTGTGTAAAGAGTTCCTGGATATTTCCGGTATCGCATTTGGCTCCATCACTCACAAAAATCTCATCGGCTGAGATATCTGCCCCGCGGGATTGGAAGTCATTTTTGGCAATGGCCTCTCTCAAAAATTCATAGCCCTGTTCCGGGCCGTAGCCACGAAAGCTGGCATCGGAGGACATCTCATCAATGGCACTGTGAAAGGCATCGGTGCAGGCCTGGGGCAGAGCCCGGGTCACATCACCAATTCCCAGTCGGATGATCTCCTTATCCGGGTTAGCCTCCTGAAACTGGCCCACTTTTTTGGCGATAGTGGAGAAGAGATAGGACGCCTCAAGTTTCAGGTAATGTTCATTGATTTTGATCATGGGATTAATGCCTCAAGTTTGATATGTTGAATAGAAATATGGGCTATGTATGTATTGAAATTGTCCAGAAAAATAAACGGGAACGAATCCCCTGTCAACGGATTCTCTGATTCTAGAAAAATAAAAGAAGAAAAGGATAATGTATGTCAGACTCCAGCCATTCTACCATCTATAGAAAAGATTACCAGGAACCCAACTATTTCATCGAAGAACTGTTCCTGGACTTTGTCCTTGGGGAGGAGGAATGTGTCGTCCATGCCAGATCCGTGCTGCGGAAAAATCCAAATTCCCAGGGCAGTGATAACAGTCTGTTTTTAAATGGAGAAAACCTTGAGTTGCTCTCCATTGCAGTGGACGGGGTGTCCTTGGCGGTGAATGAGTATCGCCTGGAAAAAAATGGTCTCACGTTGTTGTCCCTTGGCGAATCAGGAGTCCTTGAGATCAGTACCCGCATATATCCGGATAAAAATAGTGCCCTGGAGGGTCTGTACCGTTCCAGTGGTAACTTCTGTACCCAGTGTGAGGCGGAGGGGTTTCGGAAGATAACCTACTATCTTGACCGGCCCGATGTCCTTGCCCGTTTCACAACCCGTATTGAGGCAGATCGGAAAAACTGCCCCAAACTCCTCTCAAACGGGAACCTGATTGAAGAGGGGGACCTGGGAGAAGGGAGGCATTTTGCGGTGTGGCAGGATCCCTTTCCCAAACCCTGCTATCTCTTTGCGCTGGTGGCAGGTGATCTGGTCTTCCTTCAGGATGAATTCGTGACCCGTTCCGGGAGACGCATCGATCTGCGTATCTATGTGGAGGCCCGTAACAGCAAAAAGTGTGACCATGCTATGACCGCTCTCAAAAAGAGTATGGCCTGGGACGAAGAGGTGTTCGGGCTGGAGTATGATCTCGATACCTTTATGATAGTGGCCGTGGATGATTTTAATATGGGGGCCATGGAGAACAAGGGCCTCAATATCTTCAACTCAAAATATGTCCTGGCCAGTCAGGAGACGGCAACGGATCAGGATTATCTGGGCATTGAAGGTGTTATTGCCCACGAATACTTTCACAACTGGACAGGAAACCGAATCACCTGCCGTGACTGGTTTCAACTCAGTCTTAAGGAGGGGCTCACCGTATTCAGGGATCAGGAGTTCTCGTCCGATATGAATTCCCGTCCCGTACAGCGCATTGATGATGTTCGGGTACTGCGCAGCTTTCAGTTTCGTGAGGATGCAGGCCCCATGGCCCATCCGGTGCGGCCCGATTCCTATGTGGAGATCAATAACTTCTATACAGTGACCGTCTATAATAAAGGGGCAGAGGTTATTCGTATGATGCATACCCTGCTTGGGCCCGAGAAATTCCGTAAGGGTATGGATCTCTACTTTGAACGTCACGACGGGCAGGCTGTGACCTGTGATGATTTTGTGGCCGCCATGGCCGATGCCTCTGGAGTTGACCTTGCTCAGTTTAGACTCTGGTACAGTCAGTCGGGCACCCCGCAGATTGCGGTGACTGAAGAGTGGCAAGAAGAGAAGGGGACGTTTCTGTTGACCCTGAGCCAGAGCTGTGCCACCACCCCCGGCCAAGAGCAGACTGATAAAAAACCCTTTCATATTCCCGTTTCCCTTGGCCTGTTGGATTCAGAGGGCAAAGACATGGCAGAAGGGAACATGCTGTTGCAATTGTGCAGGGAGAGTGAAACATTCAGCTTTGAGAATTTGGCCTCACGTCCTGTTCCGTCACTGCTGCGTAACTTTTCGGCACCCGTGCGGGTGCAGCCTTGGCAAAAGCGAGAGCAACTGGCCTTTCTTATGGCCAAGGACAACGATCCCTTTAATCGCTGGGATGCAACATTTCGCCTCGGCGAATCGGTGATTCTGGAACTCTGTGTCTGTATTCAAAAGGAAAGTCAGCTAGGCCTTGACCCGCTTTTTGTGGACGCCTACTCCGCCATATTGACCGATAGGGAGGGGGACAAATCACTGCTGGCCATGGCCCTTAGTCTGCCCGAAGAGAGTTATCTTGCCCAGCAGATGGAGGTGATAGATCCTGACAGTCTGCATCGGGCTCGAAGTTTTGTGCGGCAGGAACTGGCACGGCAGCTGGGGGATGAGCTAAGGGCGGTTGTGGAGGAAAACCTGGAGAGCGGGCCCTATCTACTGACTCCAGAGGCCATGGGGCAGCGAAAACTGAAAAACACCTGTTTGACAGCCCTTCTTGCGGGGCCGCATCCGGATCAGGATGATATTGATATGGCCCTGAAGCAGTACCATAGGGGCTCTAATATGACCGATGTTATGGCCGTACTTTCAGCAATAAGCCATTGCGATATTACAGAACGGTCAGACCTGCTCCATGATTTTTACCAAAAATGGAAAGATGAGCAACTTGTTATGGATAAGTGGCTTATCCTTCAGGCAAGTTCCAGCCTGCCAGGTACCCTTGCGTCAGTACAGGAGCTTATGCAACA
>CAYWMZ010000295.1:0-3886 GCA_964459485.1 uncultured Desulfocapsa sp.
ATAGCTTTCGGCATCGTCAAACTTGGGACAGCCCATCATCACAACCTTACCGTTGAGGTAATCCAGTTGAAAATTAGGGGCTGAAACTGCGCTACAGTCAGCTGCCACCAGTAGATCGGCACCCTGGAGAAAGGGAGCCGAGGGTGGAACCAGGCGGATCTGAACCGGCCAGTGGCTAAGAGACGAAGTGCCGCCACCTGAGGCCATTGCCAAGGGTTTGTTGGCAGTCTGACAAGGGGTCGGTGCTGCAAAGGTCTGTAATTTTGCAGAAGGACATCCCGAAGGTTTTGAGGCTGCGGCCTCGTCCTTCTGTTTGGCCAGGTACTCTTCGACGGCCTCCTCATCAAAGTCAACGGCCTCACGTTCGATAATCTTTAAGGCACCGGTGGGGCAGGAGCCAAGGCAGGCGCCAAGTCCGTCGCAGAGTTTATCAGAGATCATTTTGGCCTTGCCGTCAATGATAACAAGAGAGCCCTCGGCACAATCGGGTACGCAGCGTCCGCAGCCATCACAAAGTTCTTCGTCGATTTCGATAATTTTTCGTACTGTTGTCATAGGAATATCCTCGTTTGGTAATCTATTTTGTTTTATTGATGAGTCTCTATTATACGATGCATTTGTCAAAGCTCCTTGACTTGGGTCAAAGGGCGGAGCTTTTCTAAATCTTTTTGGTAGGAAATAGCGATTTATGGATATGATATCAGTTGGATTGGCGTTTGTCCTTGGCTTTTTGGTAAAACAAGTTGGCCTTCCCCCCCTGCTTGGTTTTCTTGCAGCTGGTTTTGTGTTAAATGGTTTTGGTGTTAGTGGAGGAGAAAACCTTCAGGAGATTGCCGATGCCGGTGTCTTGTTGCTGCTCTTCAGTATAGGGCTGAAGGTTCGGTTAAAGTCACTTATCAAACCTGAAGTTCTGGCGGTTGCCTCCATTCACATGGTACTCACTGTGATCCTCTTCGGATCCGCTATCTACCTCCTCTCTTATACGGCATTATCTCTGTTTATGGATATGCCGTGGCAGCTAGCCCTTCTCATCTCCTTTGCCCTCAGTTTCTCAAGTACAGTGTTCACCGTAAAGGTCATGGAAGAAAAGGGGGAGATGAATTCCAAACATGGACGCATAGCAATTGGAATATTGGTGATCCAAGATTTTTTTGCTGTTATTTTCCTTACCCTGAGCAGTGGCAAGATCCCCTCACCCTGGGCCTTGTGTCTGCTGGCTTTGATTTTTTTACGAAAACCTCTTATTGCCCTTCTAAAACGTTGTGGTCATGGTGAACTCCTAATATTAATCGGTTTGATTATTCCCATTGCTGCTGCCCAGACCTTTGAACTGGTGGGCCTGAAACCTGATCTTGGGGCTCTTTTAATCGGAATGTTGTTGGCGGGGCACCCCAAGACAAGTGAGCTTGCCAAGGCCATCTTGAACTTTAAGGATTTCCTGCTGGTGGGCTTTTTTCTAACCATAGGACTTGCCGGACTGCCAAGTATGGGTACCGTAGTAGTGGCACTGTTCCTGACTCTTGCCATTCCCTTAAAGGTGCTGCTCTTTTATTTTCTCCTCAGTGGCTTTAAGCTGAGGGCCCGTACCGCTTTACTTGCATCGCTGAGCCTTGCGACATATTCGGAGTTTGGCCTGATCATTGGGGCCCTTGGGGCAGCTAAAGGGTGGCTCAGTAGTGAATGGCTGGTAGTATTTGCCCTGTCCGTTTCGTTTTCCTTTATTTTGGCATCGCCTCTAAACAGTGCAGCGAATCTTCTCTATGACAAGTTTCATGAAATCTTACGACGATTTGAGACCAGAAAACGTCTTCCTGACGATCAGGTTGTATCCATTGGAGATGCCGAGGGGGTGATCTTTGGGATGGGGAAAATTGGAACTGCCACCTATGAAAACCTCTTTCAACGCTACGGAAAACGGATCATTGGGATAGATTACGACGCAGAGCAGGTCAGACGCCATACGAAAGAAGGGAGAGAAGTTATTTTGGGGGATGCCACAGATTATGATTTCTGGGAGCGCGTGGAAATCCAGGGGAAACAGATCAAACTAGTACTATTGGCAATGCCCAACTTTGAGGCAAATGTGTACGCCGCTAAGCGAATCAGGGCAATGAAAATGGATATAACCCTTGCAGCAACAGCGGTATTTGAAGACCAGGTCGAGTTGTTGCAAAAGATGGGGGTGGATCTGGCCTACAATATCAGCCAGGAAGCGGGCAAGGGTTTTGCCGACCATATCTGTGAACATGCCGCTCAGCTCAAGGGCTGATCTCATTGCGCCCGTTATTTCTGGTTGTCACTGCTTTCCTGACCCACCCCTGGTTTGCAAGACTACTGTTTGGCAAAGGTAGCCTTACCGCTCAGGGTTTTGAATTGAGGATTCTTGTTGTCACCTGGATGATAGTGCATCTCTGTGAGGAGACAGGAATCAAAAATAATATCCGCTGAGGCCTGTTCGGTATCGGATTGGGGGGGAGTCTGTGCCAAGAGTTTTTTTACTGCGCTAAGCATTTCCTCATCAGCATTCATACCTTCCAATAACGAGTCAGGCTCTTCGCAGTCCAAAAGCAGAGTTACGGCCAAAACAGCCGCCATATCACCTCGTTGCTCATCTTTACAGAGTTGTTCTGCTATGGCAGTTCGAGTGCTGGCCTTTTTATAGAGTTCTTCTCTGCCAATAAGCTGTTTACGCACCGCAATGGAGAGTTTGTCTTTAAAGAGGTTCTTCTGTTTCGCAAGGAGTTCCGGCGGCATGGAGCCTAAGCACTGTTCGGCATGGGAGCAGTAGGCTGCGCAACCAAAGTCGATGCGGGGATTCAGAACCCGGTTGCCGCATTTTTTGCAACTTCGCTGACTGTCATCCTTAAAGAATTCCAGCTCATTGCCACAGTGGGGGCAAGGTGCTTCAAAAACTGCTTCACCATCCCAATATCTATTGTCTTGTCCTGGGCACTGCATATATACTCCTCTTATTCCAATACTCTCTTTTTAAAGGCCTCTATCCCAAAATGTTCCAGAAAGCGGGCACTCCGGGAGTGGGGTTTGGCGTGTTCCTGATAAACTTTAAGACATTTTTTAGCAAGTTCAAGAACTTCCTCATCATTTAAGCCATCAGCAATAAGATCAGCGATGCGTGCATTGTTGCCGCCATTACCGCCAAAGACCAGACTCCAGCCCTTATTAGAGGCAAAAATACCCAAATCCCGTACAAATGGTTCGGTGCAGCACATGCGACATCCGGAAACACCAACTTTGACCTTGGCCTTAAAGGGAACTTTCATGGAAATATCTTCGAGCTTTTTTCCAAGGGTCATGGAGTCAGCTTTTCCAAATTTACACCACTCTTTTCCAGGGCAGGATTGTACATAGGTGACCCCGTTTTCGGGAGGAGTGCGGATATAACTTTTAAGCTCATCCTGAAGGTTTTCCATTTCGTTCTGATCCATTCCCAGCAGGGCAAGCCGCTGTGCTGAGGTGATCTTGGTGGCGGGAACCTTATACTTATTAATGATTTTCAGGATGGTTTCCAGGTCATTTGGTTCAAAAAAACCCATATTGAGTCCCGGGATGACACTGTAGGTCTTTTTATTACTGTTGCTGTCTTCGTTCATGGGCTGGCCTAAAAAAATTGTTAAGAAAAAAAAGAAAAAAAGGCAGAGTACGAAGAATTCTCAACGTACCCTGCCAGGAGGAAAAAAACATTCAACCACTCTCCATAAAATCCGAAGATATTATGGAGAGGTTTTACCTGGAGAATACTATCCGAGGATAACCTTCAGGTCGTCAGCCGCAGTTTCACCAATGGGCATGACGTTGAAGTTCTCAACCAGGACATTCAGGACGTTAGGAGTAACGAATGCCGGAAGGGAGGGTCCAAGACGGATAT
>CAYWMZ010000296.1:0-3858 GCA_964459485.1 uncultured Desulfocapsa sp.
CTTCAGTGTTGCGACGGAGTTCTTTGAGTATACCCAAGGCCTCTTTTTCCCTATCCTGAAGTAACAGGCTATGAACCAGGCCAAGCCCGGCCCTGATTTCATTGGGACGCTTCTTCAAAACGGAACGATACAGGGCCTCGACTCTTTCAATATTTTTAAGTTTTCCGTAAAAGGCAGCAACTTCATAGGCAAGTTCGGTTGACCAGTTGATGGTTAGTGCCTTTTTGTACCACTTTTCGGCCTGTTTGTTATTACCGATTTTAAGGGCCAGGCGGGCCAGGTAGAGGTGGGTGAAAAGGGATTCGGGGTTAAGGACCAGGGCCTTCTCAAAGGTCTCTTTGGCAAGGAAAGACCGATTTTGCGTAGCGTAGAGGGAGCCAAGCCGCAGGAGCATGGTCTCGTCTTTGGGGCTCATTAAAATCAGTTTATTGTAGAGCTCTATGGCCTCTTCGATCTCATTGTTACGAATATCAAGGTGAGCCAGGAGAAGTCTGTCCTGAGTGTCATCTGGATACCTTTCAATAGAGGTTCGTAGCCACTGTGCAGCCTTATGCTGTTTCCCCATGCGAATGAGTAGGATGGGAAGTCTTCGCAATATGCTGCGGGAACCAGGATCACAGATCAGAGCCTTTTCAAATGCCTCTTCGGCCTCAAGATAGCGTTTGTTATTTTCGGCGTGAGTACCCCACAGGAAGTAAAAGTAGGAACAGGAACTGTCTACTTTGTCTTCACTCTGCGGGGCGTCTGGTTCTGCGTCTAAAAGAGAAGTTTTTTGGGGGGCATTACTCGTTGAAAGCGGGCTGCAAGCGGGAAGCAGCAGGAAGAGAAAAAGCACATACCCTAGCATTTGCAACAGAGAGAGGGCGCGTTTCATCGTGATGCCAGAAGTGGTAGAATAAGGCTTATGACTTCAGCATGGATACTCTCAATACTCCCTGTGGCTTCGATCCTGCTGATACAGGGGAGCTGGAGTTGTTCGAATTGCAGGGCGACCTTGTGAAGGTAGTCTTCTTTTTCAAAATCATTGAGGCTGTCCCCGCGATCAACGGTGATTCGTTTCACCCCAGTTGTAATGGGAGCATGAAAGAGCAGGGCGATGTCGGGGATGGGGGCAAATGCATTCCGAGCCAGAATAGCAGCAGGATCAAGTCCGGCAGCGCCCTGATAGGCGATGGTGGAGAGGTAGTAGCGGTCACAAAGGACTATCTTACCCTCCTGTAAGGCAGGGTGCAGCAGGGTCTCCACATGCTCTTTGCGATCCGCCAGGAAGAGTTCCAGCTCTTCATCAAGACTCATCTGGTTACGATTGCTGTAGAGGGCACGAATCTGCTGGCCATATTGACCATTGGTGGGCTCACAGGTGGTGAGTAGCTGATGCCCCATATCTTCAAGGGCCGTTGCCAGTAGGGATAGCTGGGTGGATTTTCCTGTTCCGTCAGTGCCTTCAAATACGATGAGAAGGCCTGGATGATTGGGGGATCTCATATGCTTATATGGTGTTTTGCTGGTTACGGTTAGCTATAATTGTGTGTCCAAGTGTGACTGCTGCCCCAAGACTTGTGGGGTCGGCTGTTCCACGCCCTGCAATATCATAGGCCGTACCATGATCAACGGAGGTGCGTACCAGGGGCAGACCGAGGGTCACATTGACTCCGTCTGCAAAGTGCAACAGTTTAAAAGGAATCAGCCCCTGATCATGATACATACAGATTACTGCATCATAGGCACCCTGTGAAGCTTTATTGAAGAGGGTGTCAGGGGGGAAGGGACCCTGGAGGTTAATTCCTTCTGCTCTGCCTCTCTCCATGGATGGAATAATGATTCTTTCTTCCTCGGTGCCAAACATCCCCCCTTCACCAGCGTGGGGATTGAGAGCGGCTACGGCCAGTCGTGGCGCAGGAATGGCAAAGTCTGTCTGTAGACTGTGATGGGTGGTTAGGTAGAGCCTGAGAAGGTCATCAATATTGAGCAGGCCGGGAACCTCGGCGATGCCACAATGAATGGTGGCCAGCGTCACTCGAAGGGAGGGCCCGGCCAGCATCATAACCTGATCCTTGGAGGAGCAGAGATCTGCGAGCATCTCTGTATGGCCGGGATAGTGCTGGCTGCTCAGTTGCAAGGCCTCTTTGGATATGGGGCAGGTACAGAGTCCTGAAAAAAGACCTTTTTGAACTCCGGCAACTGCGGTGGTGATGGCCGAGGCCATGGCCATGGCCGTCTCTTTGCTAAAGTTACCTGGCTGAATGGATTCACAGGAGAGTGCAGAACTCTCGTACACAGGGATGCTCCCACAACCGGTGGCAACAACGTCACCTGGCTGCCAGGGAATAATTAGAGACTGGATTCCAAGGCGTTTAGCATACAGCTCCAGAACCTGGCTGTCGCCAACTACAATACAGGGTTCGGAGGAGTCCCTGTGAGACTGCTGAAAGTGTTTAAGGATTATCTCTGGCCCAATCCCAGCCGGGCATCCCATGGTGATGGCGAGTGGTAACATGATACTCCTAGTGCTGTAAGGTACGGGTTTGGAAACAATTAATCACAAAACGGCATCAAAACAGTCCCTGAGGTGTTCGATATCAGCGTTACCATCACCAGTAACCACAATGGAGACTACATCAAAACGTACCGCATGATTGAGGCATTTGTGACGGGTTAGATAATCCAGTGCAACCCTGCTGATCTGGGCCTGTTTTTTTTGGGTAACTGCCTCATAGGGCAGGCCGTAGCGCAGACTCTTTCTGGTTTTAACTTCAACAAAGACAATATATGATTGGTCACGACATACAATATCAATTTCTCCAGATTTTTGCCTGTAATTTCGCTGGATAATCTTCAAGCCATGCCTTTTAAGATAGCTACAGGCCAGATCCTCACCCCGCTTGCCAAGGCTGATACCTGTCTTAGACAAACTCTTTAACTCCACGAAAGGTGAGACGATGCTGGGGACAGATGCCATGGATTTTAATGGCTGCACGATGTTCCTTAGTGGGGTACCCCTGATTTTTTATAAAGTTATAGCAGGGATATTTGTGGTGTAGCTTTGCCATGAGCGTATCACGGGTCACCTTGGCAATGATAGAGGCTGCGGCAATGGAGGCAGACCTGGTTTCTCCTTTGATCAGGGCCTGTTGCCGGGTGCGCATGGGGATGGTAAACTTTCCGTCAACCAGCAAGAAATCAACACTGATCCCCTGTCTTTTCAGGTGCTGAACCCCACGCTTCATGGCCAGCAGGGACGCCTGGAGAATGTTGATATTATCAATGATCTTGTGAGAGACCATGCCAATACCAATATGGGCTTCAATCTCATGGAGATGCTGAAAGAGAATGTTTCGTTTTTTAGGAGAAAGCTTTTTGGAATCGATAAAGATGGAATGGTCGCAATTATCGGGAAGGATGACAGCAGCAGCGACCACAGGTCCGGCAAGGGGGCCGCGACCTACCTCGTCCAGACCTGCAACAACAGGAAATCCCTGTTGTTGCAGGCGCTGTTCGAGAAAGAAATTATCCCCACGGGGGGGATCAAAAAGATCAGAGAGGTTGGAATCTGCCTTCTGGACTTTCTGTTTTTGAGACCTTCTTGTGGATTGCGGCTTAGCGCACAATGCCACGCTCGCGGATACGTGCTGCCTTACCACGTCTCTCACGAAGATAGTAGAGACGAGAGCGACGCACACGACCACGGCTCACAACCTCGATCTTCTCAATACGGGGATTGTGAAGGGCAAATGTCTTTTCGACACCAACTCCGTGGGAGATCTTACGAACGGTGTAAGAGGCACCCATATTAGCCTTTTTGCGTTCGATGGCCACACCCTGAAATATCTGGACACGCTCTTTTGCGCCCTCGATAAT
>CAYWMZ010000297.1:0-3856 GCA_964459485.1 uncultured Desulfocapsa sp.
ACACGCAGCAAGCGGCTCTGCAGCAAAACACCCATTTCACCAATCTCATCCAAGAAGATGGAGCCACCACCGGCCAGTTCGAAAAGGCCTTCCTTACTCGTTTTGGCGTCGGTAAAGGCACCCTTGACGTGTCCAAAGAGTTCACTTTCAAGGAGCCCTTCAGGGATGGCGGCACAGTTTACCGGCACAAAGGGGGCATCTTTACGCACCGAGGCCAGGTGGATTGCCCGGGCGATGAGTTCTTTTCCGGTTCCAGTCTCCCCCTGTAACAGCACGTTCCCAGTGGAATCGGCTATACGTTCTATAAAGCCAAAGAGCTTAGCCATGGGCGCACTCTTGCCCACCAGACCGTGGTGACTTGAGGTTCCTTTGTTGATCTCTTCCAAGGTCTCTATCCTGCGCCGCATGGCAAGTTCGGCCACCGCCTTATTTACGGCAATCAACAGTTGTTCTATCTTAAAAGGCTTGATGATGTAGTCATAGGCCCCTTTGCCGATAAGGCGCAGGGCCTCATCGATATCGCCAAAGGCAGTGATCAGGATAACAAAGGGTTTGATAACATCCCGACCGTTTATGGCCGCAAGCAGATCTTCCCCTCCCATAACCGGCATCTTCAGATCAGAGACAAGCACGGGAAATGACTGCTCCTGCATGCGTTCCAGGGCCTCTTTACCGTTACCCGCAGTGACTACAGTATGTCCCAACTCACTCAGTACTTCCTGAATAAACTCGCGCATATCCAGGTCATCCTCAACCACAAGGATATCTGTCTTCAAGGTCTGATTCATGTCCCCTCTCCCTTCCCTTCAAGTGTGCCTTGAGTCTCAAGAGCTTCGTTACTGGTGTCAATTGCAACCGGCCTGTGGGGCAGATGGAGAATAAAACATGCCCCGACAGCAGGATTACTATCCAACACGATCCGCCCCTGGTGCTCCTGCACAATACTTGAAACCATATACAGGCCAAGCCCCGTCCCCTCGCCCACCTCCTTGGTGGTGAAGAAAGGATCAAAAATCCTGTCACGAAGCCCAGGGGGCACCCCTGGACCGGTATCACCATACACTATTTTGACTTCATCCGAACTTCCGATATCCTCCTCACTCCTGATGCCTATTATGCCCCCGCTGTTCATGGCATGAAAGGAGTTCAGCATAAGGTTCACAAAGAGCTGCCGCAGGCCATCACCATCCCCTACCAGATACTCCACCTCCAAATCAAGCTCCAGGCTGATGGTGGAAACTCCCGTTCGCTGCTGTAACTGGCAGAGTGAAAAGGCCTCTCGGACAACCTCCTCCAGTGAAACTATCTTAAATTCTGCCCGTGACTTCCTGGAGAAGGCCAGCATCTGCTGCATAACAGCGATGATACGCTCAGCCTGTCGGATAATAGTCTTGAGGTTCCTGGCGGCCCTGGGATGTTCGCCGCTGAGTTTCTGCAACAGATGTTCAGCACGACCACTGATCACGTTTAAGGGGGTGCCTATTTCATGGGCCAGACCCGTTGTCAACTGTCCAATGGAGGCCAGCTTATCCTGATGGCGCAGGCCCCGTTCCAGGTTCAGCTTTTCAGTAAAGAGGGCATCCCGTCTACTGTTCTGATGCTCGATATTGACAGCCATCCGGTTAAACTCATCAATCAGATCATCAAGTTCTTTAACCCCGCTCTTCTCCATCCTGCGCCGCAAATCTCCATGGCCCAGTTTTTTGGCAGCACCTTTGAGCCTGGCGATGGGAAGACTGATACTCCAACGACTTAGCAGATAGAGCAGGATGCCCAAAAGCAGAGAGGTAAGCAGGGTAAAGAGCACAAACTTGCGCATGAGGGCGGACACAGTATTATTTACTCCATCCAGGGACAGCAAAACCTCCACCGTTCCCTGAAATTCATTGCGACTGTTTAAGATGGGACTGGTCACTGAGAAATAGGCATGTCCCCCATTATTTATAATCTGCTCTCCCTTCCTTGACAGAGATTCACTGGCCACCAGCCCCTGCCACAAGCTCCGCCTATCCGAACCATGTTCAAAACTGAGGCTGATGGGCTGTCCGTTGCGATCATAGATATTGAGCAGCAAATTTTCCACATGTTCATCATGGGATATCACGGCGTGGACAAGCTCTCCTAAACGCTGGTGCTGATCTTCCATATAATAGTACTTAAAGGTGGCAGCAAGGGTTCGGCTCAGGGTACGAGCCGTCATCTTGGCACCATCCATAAGGTGCCTGCGTTCATCCCGAATGGAGAGATATCCAAAGGCAATGGAGGCCAGTACGATCAGGGTGGCGATATAGAGAAAGAATCTGGTGGCTATTTTCATGGCAGCAGGGGAGCTGTATGGGTTCCGCAAAAAAGTTCAGTCAATGCCATTCATTGCCGTTCAAAAGAGTACGACGGTTGGCAATTTCTAGCATATAACAGGCCCGCCACTTCCACAACACGTTCCTTTCTCCATTTACATTTGCCAAAGCAGGGCAGGATGACTATCTTTTGACAGCATGTCATTTAATGATTCCACACCTGACAGCAGAGGAGCAGAGGATCTCAATTCCCCAGAACTTGAGACCGATGAGCGTGCTGTCTTTAAAACGGACAATGAGCAGGAGGCCCTGGCCTGCTCCCTCACCCTTTCTGCCAAGAGGATTAGCCACCGCTGCACCAAAACCGCAAAAAATTTCGTCCTCCGGGTTACAAACAAAGATGCCCTTAAGGCAAGCCGTCAACTTCAGGCGTACCTCGCCGAAAACGAGAACTGGCCACCACGGCCCAGAGAGAACAGAGATAGCTTTAGCCCCCTCCTGCAACCACCCACTCTGCTCCTCGTTGGCAGCATGATCCTTCTCTACACGGTAACCGGGCCCTGGTCCGGACAATCCATCTGGTTCCAAAACGGTGCAGGAGATGCCCAGGCTATCCTTGTCCAGCATCAATACTACCGTCTGCTCACAGCCCTCAGCCTCCATGCCAATGTGGTTCATCTCCTGGGCAACTGCCTCTTTGGCGGTTTTCTGTTCCACTTCTTCTGCCGCCTTACCGGCAATGGCCTGGGCCTCTTCAGTATGCTCCTCACAGCCACATCGGCCAACTATATAAATGTGTTCCTCCATGGCAGCAACCACCTCTTTGTGGGATTCTCCACAGCGGTTTTTGCTATTATCGGAATGCTGGCCATGCTCAGTCGTGGCCACCGGAGCGATAAACGCTACCTGCGGGTTTTGCCGTTTATGGCCGGAGCTGCGCTCCTTGCAATGATAGGCAGTTCCGGGGAACGCACAGATCTCGGGGCCCACTTTTTTGGCCTCTGCTGCGGCCTGTTTAGCGGCTGGTTGCTGGGACGACCGATGCTGTTGCAGCTTCGAAAATCAATGCTGTTTCAGTGCGGCCTTTTTGCCCTCTCTATAATTGTAATTATCTCTGCCTGGAAAATGGCCCTGGCCTAAACCACACAGAGGAATAATTAAATTTCAAATAAAACATTGCACTCCCTCAAAGAATCATTACTTTACTAGAAATTATCTAGTGACAGATCTCAAACCATACCTGTAACGAGGAGATATCGTTCATGCCCAATCAGGATCAACAGCCGCCATGGGGAAAGAAGAAAAAGCCCCAAACCCCTGAAGAGATGGTGGCTCTACTCATCAAAAAACTTCAGGATTACTTCTCCAACTCCCCCAAAAGTAACCAGGGAGGCAGTAACTCCAGCAAAAGCGAACCGCCAAACCCATTTGCCGCCATCGGGAAGATCCTGGCCATTGTTCTAGTGGTCCTGATGCTACAGGGGGTCTATTCCTCTTTTTACAAGATTAATCCAGCAGAGGTTGGAGTGGTACTGCGCCTTGGCCAGTACTACCGTACA
>CAYWMZ010000298.1:0-3839 GCA_964459485.1 uncultured Desulfocapsa sp.
GGGGCGGCGGGTCAGCACTGCCCAGGCATCCAATCAGGAACGGCATCTCCGCTACCAGGCAGTCTGCCAGCAGCATAGCGCTGTGCTCTATATCTGCGCTGGATCTGCATTCACCGGAAACTTCGCAAGGGCCAGGGAGTGGCGGCGTAAGGATGAATCGGGAAGGAAGATGGAACTGTTGGACAGCGGAGCTGCATCCGGTCGTCTAGGGGTAATTGCCCTGCTCAGTGCCCGGTGTGCTGCCACAGGAGCATCTGTGCAAGAGGTGATTTGCTGTGCCGGGAGGCTCTGTGAAAGTGTTGAAGAGTACGTTTTTATCCATGAGATGAAACACCTGGTGGCAGGGGGGCGGGTCTCCTGGGGCAAGGGTTTTTTTGCGGATCTGCTGCATATGAAACCGGTAATATCACCCCATGCCGACGGGGTCATGAAGATTACGGTACTCCGCAACCGGGAGGCACAGCTGGACTTCGCCATGGAAAAATTAGGGGCATTGGAGGCAGAGGATGATGGCCTGCTGATTTTGCTTCAGTACACGGATAATCAGGAGTGGCTGGAAACGACTGCGGAGCCTAAGCTGCGGAGCCTTCTCCCGAAAGCTGAACTAATGCTCCTGCCTCTCTCCCTTACCTCTGGGGTTCATATGGGGCCGGGAACATGGAGTGTTGCCTTTGGCCGCAATAAGGATGTGCTGTGTTGAATAGAAAGAAGATTGCCATTATTATTCCCAGCTATAACCATGGTACCCGTATTAGTGACGTGGTGTGGCAGAGTGTGGGCCTGGGCTTTCCCGTATTTGTGGTGGATGACGGTTCAAGGGATGCTACATCTGGTATTCTCTTAGATATTGATGGCATCACAGTAATTACTCACGCCGAAAACAGGGGCAAAGGAGTTGCCTTACAAAGCGGATTTGCAGCGGCTCAGAAAACGTGTGACTGGGCCATTACTCTTGATGCAGACGGTCAGCATAAACCTGAAGATGTGGAAAGTCTGCTATCTGCTGTTTCGGATGGGATGCGACCCATCGTGATCGGGGCTCGCTTAGGGATGGATGGGGAAAATGTGCCCTGGACCTCCCGCTTTGGCAGGGGATTCTCCAACTTCTGGGTCTGGGTCTCCGGCGGGCCGAAGGTGACGGATTCCCAGTCCGGCTTCAGGCTCTACCCCCTGCCAGAAGCACTGGAGCTTGAGGTGGCTGCCAAACGATTTCAGTATGAGGTGGAAGTGCTGGTGAAGGCCCATCAGAAAGGAATTCCGGTTCTTGAGGCCCCTGTTCAGGTGGTGTATCAGCGGGGTGCAGAACGTATCTCCCACTTTCATCCCTGGAAAGATTTTTTGCGTAACTCTGCCACATTCAGCAGGCTGATTATCCGGCGTATCTTTGGTATGGGAACGAAATAAGTGACAGGATTCTGGTACAGATTGTTGGAAACGATGACCAGGGTCTTTGGGCCATGGCTTTTTGTAATCGTCTCAAAAATCATTGCGGCCGGGTATTTTCTTTTTTCGAAAAACCGTACAGAGAGTTGTCGGTTCTACGCCCGCCTCTACCCTGAAAAGAGTGTTCTCTATCATATCATCTGTACATTCCGCCAGTATCAGAATTTCACCACCATTCACTATGACCGTTTTTTGGCTGCCCATGGTCGAAAAACCACTTTCGTTTCAGAGGGTTGGGAGAAGCTGCAAGCTGTACTGCAGGATAGCGGGGCCATTTTGCTGATGTCTCACCTTGGAAACTGGGAGATTGCCGCCAGACTGCTCAATGAACAGGACGGTGATTCTGATCTGCTTCTCTATATGGGAGTGAAGGAAAAGGAAGGGGTGGAAGGGGTCCAGAAAGAACAGCTTAAAGAGTCTGGCGTTTCCATTATTGGGGCACCGCAGAATGGTGGCTCACCCTTTGATGCGGTCACTGGCATACGGTCATTGCAGGAGGGGGGTATTATCTCCATGACCGGAGATGTCCTGTGGCGTGATGACCAGCGAAGTATTGAGGTAGATTTCCTGGGAACAAAGGCCCATATCCCGGAGGCACCCTATGTCTTTGCTCTGGTCTCCGGGGCACCTGTTTTCTGTTTTTTTAGCCAGCGTGTGGGGACTAACAGCTATCTTTTTCGCTTTGCAGATCCCATCTATATCCGGTGTGACAGACGATCTGAACGCAGGGAGAAGATAGAGGCCGCAGCTCAGCTCTATGCGGATCTGCTGGAGGAACAGGTACGACGGCAGCCTCTGGAGTGGTATCATTTTAAGCGGTTTGTTTGAGTATATGTGTGCCAAATGCAACAGTATCGGGGCAGGTGAAGCGCATCCCAAGTCAAGTACAGTGACAGACGGAAATTTTCTTTTCATTTTGAAAAGAAACTGTGTAGTATCAGGTAGCGAGAAAAGAGTAACGAAACCTTTTGTGAACAGTTAGTTTTGGTGTTTTTGGTCTTTCTTGCGATTTGGCTGAATTGATACCCCTTTTAAATGTAACGGACACCATGACAAGAGAAGAACTACAGAAAAGAATCGTAGCGATCCTGGTGGATGAATTCGAGTTTGAAGATCCGGGCCTTGATGATAACCTTCGGGATGACCATGGCTTTGACAGTATCGATGCCATTGAGTTGCTGGCAAAAATAGAAGAGATGCTGGGCTTTGAAATCTCTCGCAAAGAAAAAGAGCAGGCCATGACTATCCGTACTATCAACGATATTCTTGATTATATCGAAACCATCCAGGCCGCTCATCAGGGCTGATCCTTCCGCCATATTCATAAAATATGACACGTCGAGTCGTTATCACCGCCTGTTCTGCTATTACCCCCATTGGTTATGGAAAGGATGCTATTGTTAAGAGTCTGCGTCGTGGCGTGTCCGGGGTGAAACCGCTGCGTGATGACGGCCTGCTCACCGAGCGTATCCATTCCAAGGTCTTTGGTACGGTGGATTATGAAATTGATTACGGTTTTGGCCGTAAGGATTCCAAGACCATGGGGCCTGTGGCCTTCTACGCCTGTAAGGTGGCGGGAGATGTCCTGAAGCAGTCTGGTTTAAGTGAAGATTTTATCCGTTCCGGTCGCCTTGGGGTCTCTTTTAGCTCCACCCATGGCAGTCCCACGGTGCAGCGCAATATATATAAGACTTTTTTCAGTGAAGATAAGTCAAAATTTTCCGCAATTGGCGCTGTGGATTATCTGAAATCCATGGTGCACACCACCGCTGTCAATATCACCCGTATGTTTGGCATCACCGGCCGTGTTCTGGCCTCATCCACCGCTTGTACCACCTCAAGTCAGTCCATCGGGTATGCCTATGAGATGGTGAAATTCGGGATGCAGGATGCCATGATAGCTGGCGGGGCAGATGAGTACGACACCACAACCGTTGCCGTATTTGATAATCTTCTGGCCTGTTCCGTTGACTATAACGACACTCCAAATCGTACCCCGCGTCCCTTTGATGCCAAACGTGACGGACTGGTGGTGGGAGAGGGGGGCGCTGCTGTACTGCTGGAAGAGTACGAACATGCCCGCGCCCGAGGGGCCGATATTTTAGGGGAAGTGATTGGCTTTGCCTGTAATAATAACGGTGGCGACCTGATCCTGCCTAACCTCAAAGGGATTACCACTACCCTGGAACTGGCCCTGGATGATGCCGGAATCACCCCGGATACAGTCGATTTTGTTTCTGCCCATGCCACCGCCACTAAGATGGGGGATGTGATAGAGTCTCAGGCCATAGATGCCGTATATGGTGAAGCTGCCAGCAAACCCTGGGTTCTGGGGTTGAAGAGTTATATGGGGCATACCATGGGGACTTGCGGGGCAATTGAGACTATCCTCAGCC
>CAYWMZ010000299.1:0-3825 GCA_964459485.1 uncultured Desulfocapsa sp.
TTGATCATACCATTGACATGGGTGGCGGAAACGACATGGTTTTTCAGCAGAGAGATGCAACCATTGGTTACAATCAACCCATTCCTGTAATCGGTGGCGCATTGTCTCTTGTACCCTTTTCTATCTCCCCCTCTCATCAGAGAAACGCCGTTCCCGATCAAACCGGTATGGTTTCACGGATGATCATTGCCCAGGGACCTGCTGACGGTTTTGGTGCCTTGGATCTTGATTTGACAGTGAACTTTCCCGCAGGTAATTTTGCAGGCACGGACTTTCCTGCTGATTCCAACGGAGGGTCTACCGGTCTGGGAACCTTTGTGACACCCGGCTTAAACACCGGGATTGACTCTGGTATTGTCCCGGGTGTTGACACTATTGGTTTTCCATAGGCTTTAGACGCCTCGCGCACCAGTCCTAAGTAAGAAAACAGAAAGCACACGAAGAAACCCGCGACCTTCTCATATAAACATGGAGGCGTGGGTTTCTTTTTGAGCTGAGGAAGAACTGGCCCTGAAGAAGATAGGGGGTATGCTACGGCTTGTTTTGATTAGAAAGTTTGCATTTTCTTCTTTCTTCCTTTTTCTTTTTTTTATCTCTGCTCCGGTTTTTGCGGAAGTCAGCAAGTGGACCGTTGGCCTGACGGCTGGCCTCTACCAACCCTCCCTTAAAACGCTTAATCAAGTGCTTCAGACCCCGCAAATCGCGATTCTCCAAGACCCGAATTTTCAGCTCCAACCGAATACACCCTTTAGGCCAGAAGTGAGGAATATTAAAATTCCTAGGTTTAAATTGGATTCGGCTTTTGGTATTGAGGCTCAGAGAAGACTTGCCCCCCGGCACGCTTTCATCATCACGGTCAATGTCTGGGAGAGTGTCAGGGAGGCGAATGATATTGCACCGCAAATCACAGGTATTGTGAGTGAATTGCAGGATATTCCAAGGACAACCCGTTATAACCTCTCCATCGTCCAGCTTTGGCTGGGATGGCGGTACGGCTTGTATGTTCCCTCCCCGAAAAAACAGATTTATCTCGACATCGGTCTGATTGGTCTGTCTTTTGGCCAGCTGACGATTGATACGCTGCTGAAGGTCGCCGATCAGGGGTTTCCGATTGCAAGTTCACTGGAGGCCAGCGGATGGGGTTTCACAACGCGTTGGGGCCTTGGTGCGGAGTATGCGATAAATCGATGGCTGGCCTTTTCTTTTCGCGCTGCTTATATCTATGGCCGGGTTCGGGAACTGAAGGTCGATCGGTTTTTCCCCTCTGGTTTTTCAACGCCCCCTCCAGAACAGGCGGGGGGCAACCTTGAACCACGCCCTGAGGAAGGTGATGTGATCAGTATTGCCGAAGTAAGCCGCCTGGGAAATTTGCCAAATACAGAAAGTCGGGAGAACATCCGGCCCCTGCCACTGGAGCTTAATGGTGTTGAAGTCATGCTCGGTATTCAGCTCTCTTTTTAAAGATTCTTAGTGAAGAGTATGTTGTATGTTGTAAATAATCAATGTCTTTAGCGTTATTAGGTGGACTTGTTGACAGAGTATCGAGGGTTTGCTAAGAGGACATGAGTAGGTGAACTTGGGGGGGGATCCTGTTTTGCTGTACCTTCAAAAGGTTTTGATTTCGACTTGGTTCTTGCTTGTTCTCCTGTCTTTCCCTCTGGTCGCGAGCGCTCAGAATACCTCAACTCTGACGAGTGCAACAACATCCACCTCACTTCTGGACAACCCTGTCTTTGGATGTGTTCCTTGTGCAAATGTTAACCAAGCAGGTCCTTTCCCCGATAGATCGGCCCCCATCTTTTCCGGTGATCCCCTGCAAAGTCTTCTACCCACTATCATCGCAAACGGCTTGCCGGTTGATAATCAGTTTGGTGTGGGTGTGCCAGCAGGCAGCAGTGCTTTTCCGATTAGTGTCTCCAACCCTTTTTCGCTGGGCACATTTTTAAACACCACGAATGATTTTAGTATCGCACCTCTTTCAGGTGGAGGAGCGAACAACACAATTACAATGAGCATCAACCAAGTCACGCCGGAAGGCAATTTTTCCGGGGGTGATCAAGAGTTCGACATCCTTTTTTCGATACAGTCGATGACGGATCCCGACGGGAACCTTGTCGGAGCTGCAACAGGTGTCTTTACGCAAACCCTGGATGGTGTGACGACAAATGGCACAATTCAGTTTGATTCAGTCAATGGCTTCAGCGGTACAAATCTCCATGAGTGAAGGCGATATGAATTCTTTATTTGGTCTTAATAAGGGCTTCTTCCAGTTCATTGTGGACTGGAAGAGGGTAACAACGCGCGTTGCTGCATGGAAGCAGCATGTTTAACGAAAGGAGGATGTATGAAAATACATCGTATTATGTCTACTGGTGTTTTGGGGCTTGCCCTGATGGGTGGAACAGCTTTTGCCCAGAATATCCAGACAGACACAACAAGTACGACCGTTGGGTCAACTCAATTCGGATTTATCGTTAACTCGACAAATCTTGAGACAATGATGCAGGTCGCTGCTGGTACCATGACCTGTGATGGGGGCAGTCCTTCAAACGTCTGTACTCCCGTCGTCGGCAATGGTTTCAACAATTCTTTTGTCAGGCTTGATCAAATGCCCGGTTCTTTTACGGACAGTGCGTTTGGAGATGTTTCAAGCGAGCCTAACTTTGCCTGTGGAGCGACTGGTCTTGGAGGGAATGACTGCGGCACCCTTTATGTCACTTCAATTGGTACCGGTACAGGTGGTCCTCAGACAGCACCAGATTTTTCCTTGGGGAACCAGTTGACTGGCGCCATCAGCATGAATGTCGATCTCGGCGGTGCTGGCACTGCAGGTATGCCTGAAGGTTTCATGCGTTTTACCATGGATCCTGCGTCTAACGATACGACCATTGATCAGTTGATTGATCATACGGTTAGCTTGGGAGGCGGAAGCGACATGGTTTTCCGGCAGAGGGATGCAACCATCGGTTACAACAACTTGTTTACGGATGATCAGATGGTTCTCGCCACTGCGATTCTTCCGGCAAATGATGTGACCCTGGTGCCATTTACCTCCATCGAAGATGCAACGACCTCACCAACAGAGACTTTTATGGTCTCACGGTTGTTGTTGTCTCAGGGTAATGCAGACGGTTTTGGTGCCTTGGATCTTGATGTTACAGTCAATTTCCCTGCGGGTACCCTTGCTGCAGCTGAGTGGCCCGTTCCAGGACAGTACTCCACTCCGGGTCTGAATACCGGTATTGGTGGTAATGGTTTTGGTTTTCCGTGATCTTTGAGCTTTATGCTTAGTGGTCTTGACCATCTTGCGGGGGGAGACAATCCCCCCGCAAGATGGTGCTTTTCTTTTTGAGCTGGTGGGTTTTTATCGGAAGTCAATTCTTTAAGCCTTTTCACGAGACACCATCTCCTTTTCCACTTCTTTCTCCCCCTCCGAGTTACAAGTCATATAGTTAAGTGCCGATCTTGTTTTTCCATAGATACCGTTTTATTGCCTTGTTTTTTTTCGCTTATCTCTCCCTTTCTTTTTCTCCTCCTGTTTCAGATGCTGCATCCTTGGTGATTGAAAAGCAGTTTAACGAGGCGCTTCGACTTTTTCAGGGGAAAAAAGATGCTGAGGCGGAAGCTATTTTTATTAAAATTCTAAAACAAGATCCTACTTTGCTTCGTCCCCGGCAGTTTCTGGGACTGATCTACGCGCGGACTCAACGATTGGATCAAGCCATTGCACTCTTCAGAAAAATGGTGAAAGCACTCCCTTCATATGGGGGGGCCATGCCGATGATGGCGTAGGTCGCCATCACCAGATAGATGAGCATGGACATC
>CAYWMZ010000300.1:0-3813 GCA_964459485.1 uncultured Desulfocapsa sp.
TCGTCCCCCATAAAATTTCCTTTGGCCTCGGCTATGAAACTGACATCGGAATTCGTGGTTCTGCACGCTGGACAGACCGCCTGATCAACCGCCATGGCCACCATTCCGAGGTCTATGTCAAACTCTCCGAAAAAGAGGGTACGGTACGGGGACAGTACAGCATTCCCGTGTTACAGCCCCTCACCGACCGCTGGGTCACCAGTACAAGCTACGACTATGAGGAGACCCCCGACACCAGCAGCCGGACATTTGATATGGAGACAGCATTTGTGCGAAGAAATTTAGAAGACACCCACTTTTATAAGGGATTTCTCCTGGCCTCCAATGAGGCATTCAGTGTTGGTAACGCCCCAAGAACCATAACCAAGCTCCTTATTCCAGGCGGCACAATACGTTTTTCGAAAATGGACGAAGGGATCTTTCCCCAAAACGGCCACTACCTGTTCGCCGACCTTCGGGCTGCAGCAGAGCAACTCCTCTCCGACACCAGCTTTACCCGACTCCACCTCAAGGGCAGGTACCTTATGGGCCTTGGTAAAAATGGACGAATGGACGGTCGCCTTGAAATAGGGGCTGCCTGGGTGGATGATTTCAATATCTATCCAACCTCACTCCGCTACTTTGCTGGAGGTGATAATTCGGTGCGTGGCTACAGATATCAATCCTTAGGACCAATCAATGATGAGGGCGCAGCCGTGGGCGGGAAACAGGCCCTCACCGCAAGTATTCAATATGACCATAGGATAGCCCACTCCTGGCTCCTCTCCGGTTTTGCCGATGCGGGAAACGCCTACAACGACAAACTGGACAAGATCTATGTGGGTGCAGGGCTTGGTCTTCGCTGGCTGGCACCCTTTGGCTCCCTGCGGCTTGATGTTGCCTATCCGGTGAGTGAACAGCCGCAACTTGACGACTATGTAATCCATATCGGTTTTGGGGCCACGCTATGAAAAAATGGCTGGCTGTTCTTGGCTCGGGGATTGCGACACTCCTTGTTCTCCTCATACTTGCCTGTTATTACCTCTTTGGCACGGAGAGCGGTGCTGTTTTTCTGGCATCTCAGGCCCAGAAACAGCTTGGCAGCAGCCTTGTCATCGGTGAAACGCGAGGTAAAGTTCTGGATCGTCTGGAATTTGATGATATTCTTTTTATAAGTCCAGCCACTGGCAAAATCAGACTTAAGCACCTGATCCTGGACTGGAAGAGCAGTGACCTGCTGCATCTCAACTTTCATATCCAGGAGCTCAGTGCATCCGGGGTCAGCTATACTCCCTCTGACCAAAAGGGGCAGGAAAAAGAGCCCAAATCCAACCTTCCCATTGTCCTTCCGGATCTCATTCTGCCCATTACCATGGGGATCGAGAAACTGGCTATTACAGACTTCTCTTTCATCAGAGACCAGGACAAACCACCGCTGCGGGTCGACTCAGCCACCCTCTCACTGAACTGGAACAAAACCGGTATTACCCTCCAACAACTGACGATACAGGTCAAAGAAGGGGAATTGACCCTCCGTGGCAAACTCAACCCCCAAGGCAGTTACCCGGTTCGCCTCACTAGCAGCCTGACCAGTAGAGGCCCGGATCTACCGAATCTTGACGTACGGGGCAGCTATAATGGTGATATCAGAACACTCGACATCCAACAGAGCATCACAGGAGATATCGCCGCAGAGCTACAAATCAGTCTCAAGGATATCCTTGAGGAACTTGGCTGGAACGTAAATCTTCAAATAGACCAGCTGCAACCTGCCCTCTTGGCCCCGGATGTACCAGGCCTTCTGCAAGGAAGCATTGCTGGCAGCGGCTCCCTTCATAAGGCATCTGCCACGGCTAATCTGCATATCCGTTCCAGGGAAGATCTCCTCTATAACTGGGATGCAGAGCTTGATCTTAGCGCCAATCTGGATACACTCGCACTGGATATCAAAAAGCTGTCGCTCCGCCGTCCAGAGACCACGACCCGGATTGAACTCTCCGGACTGGCCTCCCTTGAACAGACATCTAAGCTTAGCTTGCACTGGACAGATATCCAATGGCCCCTCAGCGGCCCTGCACAGGTTGCCTCTGCCACTGGGACAATAAAACTTAACGGCACCTTAGATGATTATAGGCTAAAACTGTCTGACAGCAGTTTTTCTGGTTCCATGCTCCCTGCCGGACAGCTCAGCCTGAGCAGCCATGGAAATAGTAAAGGGGCCAGCAATCTCAGCCTCAGGGCAGATCTGTTACATGGTACGACCAGCCTTCAGGGCGATATTCAGTGGGCCCCGTTTTTTAAATGGCAATTGACAAGTACGGCGACCAATATCGATCCCGGTCAAAGATATGTCGACTGGCCAGGAAGGCTGCAATGGAAAATAGAGAGTGGTGGCTCCCTCAACCAGGATCAACTCAATACAGAGCTTAAAATAGAGTCACTGCAGGGCAGTCTCCGGGATCTCCCCCTGGCAGGAAGCGGTACAATCAGTTTGAGGGACAAGAATATCCTAGTCGACTCGGTCACCCTCTCATCTGCGGGTTCTGTCCTTACGGCAGATGGCAACCTGGGTGATGATTCCAACCTGGACTGGAAAATCAATATTATGGATCTTTCAGACCTCCTGCCCGGCGGGCGAGGAACACTTCACGCTGAAGGCTCCGTTCAGGGGATGATGGAAAGGCCCCGTCTAGAGCTGCAACTCCTGGCATCTTCGGTAAGCTTTCAGGATCTAGCCCTTCAAAAACTGACCACGGATGCCAGTCTTGATCTCAGCTGGCAGAATCCTTTTTCTGTGAAACTTCAGGGAACGGATCTTCATTTTGGACAAAACCTGATACAGAACGTTACGCTGCGTGGCAGCGGCAGCAGAGAAACACACAACATTCATCTCGATCTGAAGCAGAAACTGGCCACACTCTCCCTCGGGCTGAAAGGTGGCTACCAGCAGGAAAGCTGGCAGGGAACGCTGGAGCAGTTTGATATCCTTTCAAAGGATATCGGCAGCTGGCAGCTACAGCACCCCGTGCCTCTTCAGGCAAGTACTGAGACCGCATCCCTTCAGGAGACCTGTCTCAAAAGGGAAGATTCAGCCCTCTGCTTTTCGGGGTCTTGGGATGCAGGAAACGGCAGCAGTGCAGGTGATGTCACCATCAGCAGCATTCCCCTTCGATGGCTGAGCCCTTGGCTCCCTGAACCCGTGGAGGAGCTTGGTGGATTCTTCTCAGCCAGGGCCACCGCCAAAATGCAAGAGACACTCCAGGCAGATGTAACAGCTGAAATCACTCCGGGAGACATTAAATACGCAACAGCCCGACAATCCGGAAGTTTCCCCCACCAGGGAATGAAGCTTGATCTAAAGATTCTGAAAAATGCGCTGGACGCCAGCCTCTCCCTGGCTGTCGATTCAAACAGCATCCAAGCCCACTTCAGTTCGCCGGACATTCTACATATCAGGAGTGCTAATACCGCACTGAGCGGCAGCATCAAGGTGGATGCAAGAAAGTTTGATCTGGTGGAGGTACTTGTCCCGGCTGTGCAGAATCTTGATGCGGCGATAGATATCAATCTGGGTATCAGTGGAACAGTGCAAGATCCCAAGGTAACAGGCTCGGGGACAGTCTCCATTCCATACGTCTTTATTCCCCCGGCCGGTCTGGAACTGAGAGAAAGCTCACTGGATCTCCAGTCCACAGACACTGAGCTGCGCCTCAAGGGACAGCTCAACTCACCCGATGGCAGTATGGATCTCGATGGCTGGGTTATCCTGGACAGTTCGCAAAACTTCCCGCTGCAACTAAGCCTGAAGAGTGAAAACTTCCGCCTGATCAACCT
>CAYWMZ010000301.1:0-3806 GCA_964459485.1 uncultured Desulfocapsa sp.
GCCAAGTCATTCTGGAGACCAGATTCACCCCCACCGATGCCCTGCATGTACTGGGAGAGATCGCAATCGGGAATCAAGACAGGGCCAAGGCAGGGGCCGAAGCCTTGGCCAAACTCCTTGATACAGATAGCATCAGTTTCAGTAAAAAGATCATAGCACTTACCGAAGAGCACATCGAGAATCTGCTTATCGACTATATCGTTAATCGCTACTGGGGAAAATCACTGAGCAATTTTATCTCCACCCGTAACGACCATCCGGTACTAGGGGTAAAGTTCAGTCTCAAGCTCCCCCTTATTGGAATTGGAGCTGCGGCTCGTTATTTCCTGCCGCGTGTGGCAGAACGGCTCGGAACCACAGTGAATTTCCCAAAATACTGCGAGGTGGGTAATGGAGTGGGGGCGGCCCTGCTGGGAAGGCGAGACCCCGGAGTTCAATCTTAATGAGCAGACCCAATGGAGACCGATCCTGCGGCAGCTCCATAGTGCTGCCTGGGGCGAACTGCCATGGCTCGGAAACGTCTTGAAACCGTCTTAAAGGTACGAAACTGATTCCCCGGCACAAAATTAAAGCCCATGGCCTGTGCCCCGTCTGATGTTTCTGAACTCCACACATCTCCAGGATTCAACTGAAACAGCGGACTGAGTAGATCCATTGCCTTATTCCTCTTATAAAGGCCTTGCAACTGTTCGAGATCGGGCAGTCTCCAGCCGCCCCCGGCAACACTCAGTTGTCTCACCCAGGCCGCAGCATCTATCCAGCTGATATCATCGTCGGGGCCAGCCAACCACTCCAGAGCCGAATAGCAATCACAGATAATTCCGTTATCATACAGGGCATAGCGACCATCCCGTTCAACAACTGTGGGTTTCTTGAGAAACAGTATAGTTCCCGGCAGTGATACTCCTCGGGCCACACTCCCCATATTCGTGACGGATGGTTGTCCAATACTCTGATTCATCTTTCCCCACCTCAATAAATACCCAAAAACTTCCATATGAGCATCCCGAAGGAAGCTCCCTAGTCCTGGAATAGCAGATCTCTGCCTTCCTGTTCTCAGTACCGAGTCGTATCAGCTGACTGTTTTTCATACCTCTGAAAAGGTCACAAAATAACAATAGCGTAATTTGACGCCAATAATCAAACTCTTCGGCAGAATATTCTGTTTGGAATAGGAAAAAGTGAAAAAATAGGAAACATTCCCCCCTGCCCCTCTAAGAAAAGAGGGGCTGGGCGAAATGAGGGAGGAGCTTTCAGCCAAAACGGCCAGTAATATAGTCTTCTGTCAATCGATGGCGAGGATTGGTAAAGACCCGATCCGTACTTCCCACCTCTATCAGATCACCAAGGTGGAAATAGGCGGTACGCTGGGAGACCCTGGCCGCCTGTTGCATATTGTGAGTCACAATCACGATGGTATAGTGTTCTTGCAGCTCACCAATAAGATCTTCCACCGTGGCCGTGGCTATGGGGTCAAGTGCCGAGCAGGGCTCATCCATCAAAATCACCTCAGGACGAACTGCAATTGCTCTTGCAATACAGAGCCGCTGCTGCTGGCCTCCAGAGAGCCCGGTTCCTGCCTGATCAAGCCTGTCATTCACCTCTGCCCAGAGACCGGCCTTTTTCAAAGAACTCTCCACGATATGGTCAAGCTCCTGCCGTGATCCGGCAAGACCATGGATCTTGGGCCCATAGGCCACATTGTCATAGATGGATTTCGGAAAGGGGTTGGGTTTCTGGAAGACCATACCCACCTGAGCCCGCAGGGGAACCACATCCACAGACTTGTCGTAGATATTCAAGCTGTCCAGCCGAATATCACCAAAGACCCGACAGCTGTCAACGGTGTCATTCATTCGATTCAGACAGCGCAGAAAGGTGGATTTGCCACAACCGGATGGCCCTATCATGGCCAGCACTTCATTGCGACCCACATCTATGGAGACATCCCTTATGGCATGTTTGTCCCCGTAGTAGACGTTGACATCGCGGCAGCGCATACGGACTTTATCCACAAAGGGTCTGCCCACGGTACTACGGTCTTCCCGTGCACTCTTTTCGTCCTCGGCAACGGACTCCCGTTCCTGGGCAGCGGCACCCAAAAAGGGTAAATCCCCCGCACCCAACACTGCACTTATTGCTTCCATATCCTCTCCTTTCCCATCATAATCCGACCTACTGTTTCGCAAGGACAAGGGCGTTAAAGACCTTGCTGTCTGCGGCAAATTGTTTCCGTTCCTTTTCCGGCATGGGAATCAGTCCCTTATCTGCCAGATAGCCATCTTCTCCCCAGGCCTTATCGCTGGTGAACTCGCTGAGATACTCAACCATTCCAGGAACCACACCAACATGGGAATTTTTCACATAAAAGTAAAGGGGACGTGATACCGGATACTTGCCGGATGCAATATTTTCAAAAGTGGGCTCCTCGCCACCGATAATAGAACCCTGGATACTATCACCATTCTGATCAAGAAAACTGTAACCGAAGATTCCAAAGGCCTTGGGGTTGGCGATCAATTTCTGAACGATAAGGTTATCATTTTCACCCGCCTCTATATAGGCTCCATCCTCACGAACGGTGTGACAGACAGATTTAAAATATTTCTTATCACTCTTCTTCAGGGCCTTAATCCAGCTAATCTGTTTACACCCACCCTCCATGGCAAGTTCCACAAAGGCATCCCGTGTACCAGAAGTGGGGGGAGGGCCCAGGACTTCAATCTTGGTGTCAGGCAGTGCCGGATTCACCTCTTTCCAGGTTTTGTAGGGATTGGCAACCAGTTTTTCTCCACCTTTGGGATCAGGAACATCTTTGGCCAGTGCCAGATAGAGATCTTTTTTACTCAAAGAGACCTGGGGCGCAGCCTTGGAATTAGCAATGACAATGCCGTCATACCCTATTTTGATCTCGGTGATCGCAGTGACTCCATTTTTCTGGCATTTTTGATACTCAGACATTTTAATCCGGCGTGAGGCATTGGTAATGTCAGGAGTATCGATACCGGATCCTGCGCAGAAGAGTTTCATACCGCCACCTGATCCGGTGGATTCGATCTTGGGGGTCTTAAACTTTGTGGTCTTTCCAAACTTCTCAGCCACGGTGGTTGCAAATGGATATACCGTGGATGATCCCACAATAGAGATATAGTCACGGCCGGAGGCCGCCTGTGCATTAACGCTAAAGGCCATGGCAAGGGTGGCAATGGCTGCTGTTATAATCGTCTTTTTTCTCATGATTCCTCTCCTTCAATTACTGCATTTATTATAGGGGTTAAACATCTACCAACACATCAACTGTACGCTTTTTAGCAGGAAAATATTCAGATCCCGTTAGCCCCTTATTAGAAGATGGTTATTAAAGAGATTCCCCCTACCAGCGCCGTTCAAATTTGCGGCGCACATAAACAGCCACAGCATTCATGGTGATCAGAAAGACGAGAAGCACCATGATGGCAGCGGAAGTGCGCTCCACAAAGGCCCGCTCCGGGGAATCGGCCCAAAGATAGATCTGCACCGGCAGCACGGTTGAAGGATCGGTGATACTCCCGGGAACGTCCACAATAAAGGCCACCATGCCGATCATCAACAGCGGTGCGGTCTCACCCAGGGCCTGGGCCATGCCGATAATGGTACCAGTCATCATCCCCGGCAGGGCAAGGGGCAGAATATGGTGCGTAATGGCCTGCATCTTAGATGCCCCCACCCCCAGTGCAGCCTCTCTGATTGAGGGCGGAACTGATTTCAGAGCTGCCCGTGAGGCAATAATAATGGTGGGCAAGGTCATAAGGGTCAAAACCAGACCT